>NZ_MPRL01000001.1:0-127987 GCF_002020875.1 Solemya pervernicosa gill symbiont
AGAGATGGCCGCACCGAAATCGTTGGCTTCAAAAGCGGCCTTGGGCCATGCAGCCATGACGGCACGGGGGGCGAGCAGGCCAGCGCCTACAGCGACACCAACGGTGCCAGCGGCCAGGCTGCCCTTAAGGAAAGTTCTACGCTTGTTGTCGGTCATAATAGTTCTGCTCCGAGAATGCTGTATTTAGAGTGAGTAGATGAATTCAACAATCTGACTAATCTCCTTGTCGCTCAGGATCTTATGAGCGCCAAAGGGAGGCATCATGGTGTTGGGATTCATCTGGGTGGCATCTTCGATCTGTGCACGAAGTACCGCCTTGTCTGGGAAACGCATCTTCATCTGCATTAGCGGTGGTCCAATGGTACCCGCCGCGGCACCGCCCTCAATGGCGTGACACGCCAGGCAGTTACCTTTTTTACGGTTGAAGGAAACGCTCTTGCCGGCCTTGATGTCCGCAGCGAGTTGAGTCTCGACCGGAACCTCCTGACCACTGATGCTGGTGAATGTCTCGGCAGCCATTACGCTACTACCCAACAGGGTCAGGCAGCTGGCTGCGAGGATCTGTTTCATCGATTTACGCATGTCGATCTCCTCTACTGATCACTGTTGAAGGTATGATGGGGTGGTGATGTTGGTCTGGGTGGTAGCCTGGATATAACCGAGCTCACCCTGCAACTGTGCCTTGTGCGCCAGCTTGATAGCCTTTGCCTCGTCTCCGGCTTCAGCTGCCTTTACAGCACCCTTGATGATCTTGCCGGTATCACGCCACTCACCTTTCACTGAAGCCGCCTTTTTAGCAGCAGCCTTGGCAGCCTCGATAGCCTCAGCAGCGGTAGCACCGATTGGTGCAGCTGGTGATGGCTTCATGGCGACCGGAGCGGGTGCTGGAGCGGGTTCTACCTTGGCGACCTCTGCGGCCGGCTTGGCAGGTGATGTGGTTTGAACGGGTTCTTTTTGCTGAGTAGCAAAGATCGCAATCAGGATAATGATCGCGAGCACTGTGCCTATCAGAGCAACCTTCTGCATGGTACGTACCTCCTATGAGCCTTTTTGGTGTTTAGCATCCGTGCATTTATTTAGTTATCTGGAGCAGTGCACGGGCAATTCTGTACATTGCTCCACGATGCAGAGTTTGGTCTGGAAGGGGGGGGATTGAAATTGGGGAATGCAGCGAGAGGGGTTAGGGGTTTCCCTAACCCATAGTTAATAGGTCAATTACTCGTTCTGGGGTAGTGCTGATTAGTCTACTGAAAGACGCATGCGTACCAGTTCGGAGAGAGAGCGCGCCTCCATCTTCTCCATCACCTTGGCGCGGTGCGCCTCGACGGTCTTTTGCGTGACACCCAGCTCAATGGCGATCACCTTATTGGCGCTGCCGTGGACAACCATCTCCATCACCTCACGTTCACGTGGCGTGAGCAGTTTGAGGCGTGCTGAGATGTCAGCCTGCAGCCCCGTTTCGTGGCGCTGCTCCTCATCGAGTGCGATGGCGCGCTGCACACTATCGAGCAGTGCCTGATCCTTAAATGGCTTTTCGATGAAATCGACGGCACCCGCCTTGAGTGCGCGTACCGCAATCGGCACATCGCCATGTCCTGTTATAAAGATGACCGGTAGCCTGACCTGTTCAGCTGCGAGTTGTTCCTGCAGATCGAGACCACCCATACCGGGCATGCGGATGTCGAGTACCAGGCAGCCGGAGCGCTCGCGCTCGTAACCCTCAAGAAAGTCGTTGGCGGAGGGGAAGGTCTCTACCGCCAGCCCCACCGAACGCATCAGCCACTGCAGCGAGTCGCGTACTGCCTCATCGTCATCGACAATAAATACTGTCGCTTCATTACTCATAGTGTTTCCTCACTCTCAGCAGTGGGCAGGATAAAGGAGAAGGTGGTACCGGCCGCAACATTGGTCTCGACCCAGAGCCGACCCTCATGTGCTTCGATAATGCCACGACTGATCGAGAGACCCAGCCCCATACCGCGTGGTTTAGTGGTGAAGAACTGATCGAATAGCTGCTCCTGCGCCTCGGCGGTAATGCCAGGGCCAGTATCTGAAACCTTCACCGAGAGTGTCTTGTCATCACCGGGTGCGGTGGTGATGGTGAGCTGGCGGGTGGATGCATCACTCTCTGCCATCGCCTCAATCGCATTGCGTGCCAGATTGAGTGCCACCTGTTCGACCTGGATTGCGTGGGCATGCACGGGGGGTAACTCGGACTGTAGGTTGAGGTCGATGGTGACACGGCTTTTGTTCGCTTCTGGACCGATCAATACCGCTACTTCGCGCACCAGGTTATTGATATCGACACGGCTACGCTCCGGCGTCTCCTTGCGAATGAAGTTGCGAAGTTGGCGAATGATTTCGCCGGCACGATCGGCCTGATTGGCAGCCCGAGTCATGATCTCGGTGATCTGCTCGATATCGCCCTTGCCCGATTCGAGCATGCGAATCGAGGCGCGGGTGTAGTTGGCGATGGCTGCCAGTGGCTGGTTGATCTCGTGGGCAATACCCGAGGCCATCTCACCCATGGTGCTGACACGTGCGATATGGGCGAACTCCGCCTGGTGCTGGCGCAGCTCCTCGGCGGCCTCTTTGCGCTCGGTAATATCACGAAATACCACTACTGCGCCGACCGTGGCACCGTGCGTGTCCTTGATCGGGGTGCTGCTGTACTCGACCGGCAGGCTTTGGCCATCCTTACACCAGAAGATATCCTCGGCGACAAAACGCGGCATGTCGTCACGGAAGGTGTGGTAGACGGGGCACTCTATACCGGGGAATGCTGAGCCATCGGCGCGGGTGTGGTGTAGCAGTTCGTGCTGATTGTGGCCGATCAGATCCTCGGCGCTCCAGCCGGTAATACGCTCCATCGCACGGTTAACAAAGGTGGAGTTGCCCTCCAGATTGACCCCGTAGATGCCATCGCCGACCGAGTTGAGAATCAGGTCGTGTTTGTGCTCGAGAAAACGCTGTGCCTTTTTCAGTTCACGGTTGAGCTGCCAGACCCAGCTACTCATAAAGAGCAGTGCCAGCGCAACGATTGTGCCGACCACGACCCACTTCCAGTAGTAGCGCAGTACATCGAGCAGGGTGAAACGGCTCGTTTCATCGTAGGGTGCGAGCTTTAACTCCTTAAACAGGTCATGCACCGGCTGGTAGTCGAGTGGGATGGTCCAGCCGGAGTAGTCGCCCTTGTCGGCAGCCGGGTGATCGGCAGGCATTTTAAGCAGCGCCACGGCGACCTGTTGTGCCAGCTGGTTTGAGATGTGGCGTACTTTACTAAAGGGCCACTCCGGGTAGAGGCGGGTGCTGTGGATGAAGGGGAAGTCGGCATCCTGTTTAGGGTTGAGGACGCGAAACTCATTCAGGTTAATCGTCCCCTGACGTGCCATACGCTCCAGAATGTCGGTACGCACGGTACCGGCGTCGGCCTCACCATTGCGCACCGCCATCACCACCTTATCGTGGGTGCCAGCGAAAGAGAGATCTTCGAAGTCGATTTGGGGTTCGATGGCCTGTCCACGCAGTTCGCGCCACGCCATCTGATAGCCACCCAGCGAGGTGCGATCGACCGCCATAAATCGCTTACCGACCAGATCGGAGAGCCATTCGATATCGTCTCGTTCGCTACGGGTGAAGATGACACCGCCGAAGAGATTGTAGGGGACACCATTACGACGGTTGTTGAGGGTGGCGATACGGGTGACGCGGTGACGTACCTCGAGGTTGACGTAGATGCCGGGATTGACCAGTACAAAGTCGACCTCGCCGCTATCGACTGCCGGTTCAACCTGGTCGAAGTTGAGCGGTACGATCTCAAAGAAGTAGTCGGTCAGAGTGGCGTTGAGATAGTCAGCGGTGGGCGACCAGGTCTGCAGTGTGGCAGCATCACCGCGATGGCTGAGTACGCCGATGCGAATCCAGTCCGCTGCCGAGCTGATGGTCGGCAGGAGCGCAGTTGCGAGCAGGAGTAGCCATGTTGTTAATCTTGTTGGCATTGCGGTCTATTGTAGCGGAGTTGTGCCGATCAGTTGCTGATGCGCATCGGCACGGTGTTGATCTTGTTTTCCCACAGCTTGGCACGCACCTTGTTGAGCTCTTTACGACCGGTGTAGGGGCCAAGGTGGACGCGGTGCCAGGTTGAATTATTGTTCACCGTAACGGTCTGGATCGTCGCTTGGTAGCCAAGAAACGCCAGTTTTGCCTTCAGGCTGTCGGCCTGTTTCAGGGTGCGGAAGGAGCCGACCTGCAGCACGTAGCGGGCAGTAGGTTGGTC
Source organism: Solemya pervernicosa gill symbiont (assembly GCF_002020875.1). Taxonomy (NCBI): domain Bacteria; kingdom Pseudomonadati; phylum Pseudomonadota; class Gammaproteobacteria; species Solemya pervernicosa gill symbiont. The sequence continues at coordinate 4,277 of NZ_MPRL01000001.1, forward strand.
CGATTTGGTGCTGCTGGTCGCTGGCGCCTCACGTGGCACCTCAACCTCCATCTCCGGCAGCATGTCGTAGAAGTCGAAGCGGGGTGACTCATCAACCGGTTTCGGTGCAGCCTTCTTAACCGGCTTTTTAACTGCAGCGGGCTTGTTTGTTGAGCTGGCGACGGGTTTGTTATCGGTTGGATTCTGCTTCAGATAGACCAGACCGGCGACCAACAGTCCTATCAGCAGGCCAGCAACCAACCACAGCCAGCCAGGTGCAGAACGGCCTGCCGGTTTACCGGAGGCAGCGCTTTTTTTCGGTGCGGCGCGTTTGCGTGGCTTCGGTTTGTTTGCGCCGCTGCCGGCGTTTTTGAAGTCGCGCTGGGTACTCACATGCTCTCCGGCGCAGAGATGCCGAGCAGATTGAGACCATTGGCCAGCACCTGGCGGGTGGCGCTGATCAGATTGAGGCGCGCATCGCGTAGCTCAGGCTGATCCTCAATCAGAAACGGGTGGGCGTTGTAGTAGGTGTGGAACTCATTGGCCAGCTCACGCAGATAGTGGGCGAGTTGATGTGGCTCGTGGCTGAGTGCCGCGCCCTCGACCAACTCGGGGTAGCGTGACAGGGCGACCATCAGGCTCTCCTCGTGTGGCTCGTGCAGCAGGTGCAGATTGGATGCACCGCGTGCTTCATCGCGTTCCAGTTTTTTCTCTGTTAGCTGACGCTGCACGCTGCAGACGCGGGCGTGGGCGTACTGGATGTAGTACATCGGGTTGTCGTTGCTCTGCGACTTGGCCAGATCGAGGTCGAAGTCCATGTGCTGCTCGCATTTGCGCATCACGTAGAAGAAGCGTGCCGCATCGGAGCCGACCTCCTGGCGCAGTTCGCGCAGGGTGACGAAGGAGCCGGAGCGAGTCGACATCTGTACCTTCTCTCCGCCGCGGAAGAGGCTGGCGAACTGCACCAGCAGCACATCGAGTTTGTCGGCATCCTCCTTGTCGCCCATTGCGGTCAGTGCTGCCTTTACCCGTGGTACATAGCCGTGGTGATCGGCACCCCAGATATCGATGACGCGGTCGAAGCCGCGGTCGAGTTTGTGCCAGTGGTAGGCGATATCGGAGGCGAAGTAGGTCTTAATGCCATTGTCGCGGACCACGACACGATCCTTCTCATCACCGAACTCGGTGGAGCGGAACCAGAGTGCCCCCTTCTTTTCGTAGACATGACCCGATTTTTTCAGCTGTTCGATCGCCTCGTCGACCTTGCCCGATTCGACCAGTGAGCGTTCCGAGAACCACTCCTCATATTTAACGCCAAACCCCTTAAGGTCGGCACGAATGTCATCGAGGATGGTGCTGAGGCCGAGGTCGAACACCTCGCGGTAGCGCGCCTTGCCCAGCAGCGTTTTGGCGCGGGCGATCAAGCCGTCGATGTGGGTCTCTTTGTCGCCACCGGCGGGTTCGTCAGCAGGGACGCCATCAAACACCGTCTCGGCAGGATGGGCCAGCCTGTTATCGTGGTTGCGGTGCAAGGTGGCGGCGATATCCCAGACATACTCACCCTTGTAGCCGTTGGCGGGGAATTCGAACTCGACTCCAGCCAATGACAGGTAGCGTAGCCAGACGCTGGTGGCGAGGATGTCCATCTGTCGTCCGGCATCGTTAACGTAGTATTCGCGGTGAACCGAAAAACCGACCGCTTCGAGCAGATCGGCGACAGTGGCGCCGTAGGCGGCGCCTCGACCGTGACCGACGTGCAGCGGGCCGGTGGGGTTAGCAGAGACATATTCGACCTGTACCGATTTTCCTTCACCGATGGTGCTGCGACCGTACTGCTCGCTCTGCTGCATGATCTCACCAACCACGGTGTGGTAGGCATCGGCGGCGAGGGTGAAGTTAATAAAACCGGGACCAGCAATATCGACCCTCTTCACACCGGCGGATTCAGGCAGACGCTCGACCAGCAGCTCGGCAATCTCACGAGGTTTGCGACGCGCCGCCTTGGCCAGGGTCATTGCTACATTGCTGGCAAAGTCTCCGTGGCTGCGGTCACGGGTGCGCTCGATGTGGAGTTGGGGCTGGGTGTCGGCAGGGAGCAGGTCGTCGGCCTTCATCTGCGCCAGTGCCTGTTCTACGAGTTGTTTGATCTGCTGTTTCAAGTCGAATATCCGCTGGTTCTGAGTGGTGCGTGAAAAAGTTGCGCCATTCTACCGTGCAGGTCGAGGCTTTGAAATCGGTTTGCAGCACTCAATGCCGCTTCTAGAAGATCTCCATCGGGTCGATATCGATCGACCAGCGTACCTTGCGGGCGCTCTTCTCACTCTCCAGCTGTGGAATCAGGCCGGTGAGTAACTGCTGTAGCGGAGCGCGATCGGAGGCCTGCAGCAGCAGCTGGGCTCGATAACGTCCGGCGCGGCGTGGCATCGGAGCCGGAATCGGGCCGAGTAGCATGACCTCGTTAATACCGTAGGCACTGCCAAGCTCACGTGCGCGCTCGAGGAAGGTGAAGGGGGCCTGACTATCGGTTGCGTCGGCGCGTAGCAGCGCATAACGGCAGTTGGGAGGCAGGTCGGCGAGATTGCGTTCAGCGAGTGCTGCCTCAGCGAAACGTGCGTAGCCGTCGGTTAGCAGTGAGTTGAGCAGTGGATTCTCGGGGTGGTGGGTTTGGATCACTACCTCGCCGGGACGTTCGGCACGACCGGCACGCCCCGCGACCTGAACCACCAGCTGCGCCATCCGTTCGGTGGCACGGAAATCGGCACCGTAGAGCGCCTGGTCGATATCGAGAATCGCCACCAGGGTGACGTCGGGCAGGTGGTGTCCCTTGGCGAGCATCTGGGTGCCGATCAGGATGCGCGCCTCACCGCTATGTGCCAGCGCCAGTTTCTCCTCCATAGCCCCCTTATTGCGGGTGGTGTCGCGGTCGATACGTACATGGCCGACCTCGGGGAAGTGACTGCTGAGTGCGGTCTCGATCCGTTCGGTACCGAGCCCCAGTGGTCGCAGATCGGGGCTACCGCAGTCGGGACACTGTTCGGGTAGCGGGCGGTGGGTGTCGCAGTGGTGGCAGCGCAGCGCTACGGCGCGCTGGTGCAGGGTGTAGTGATGGTCACAACGCGGACAGTCAGCGATCCAGCCGCAGTCGTGGCAGAAGAGGGTGGGGGCGAAGCCACGGCGATTGAGAAACAGCAGTACCTGACCACCCTTGTCGAGGTGGTGGCGTATCGACTCGAGCAGCGGTGGTGAGAGGCCATCCTCCATCGGCAGGCTGCGAACATCGAGCAGACGTAGCTTGGGATGGATGGCGTTACCGACACGCTCTGGAAGATGCAGTCGTTTGTAGCGTTGCTGGTTGAGGTTATGCAGGCTCTCCAGGGATGGGGTGGCGGTGCCGAGTACGATCGGAATCTTGTGATGGCGGGCGCGCAGTACTGCCAGGTCGCGGGCGTGGTAGCGGAAACCGTCCTGCTGTTTGTAGGAGAGGTCGTGCTCCTCATCGACCACAATGAGCCCCGGCCTCGCCAGTGGTGTGAATAGCGCCGATCGCGTGCCGATCACCACCGGTGCAGTGCCGCTGCTGGCGGCCAGCCAGGCGCAGAGGCGTTCGCGGTTACTCAGACCGGAGTGGAGCACCGCAAGCGCTACACCGAGACGGCGAAAACGTTCGACCAGCTGGGGCGTAAGGCCAATCTCTGGGATCAGTACCAGAACCTGCTCACCACGATCGATAACGGCACGGATCATATGCAGGTAGACCTCAGTCTTGCCGCTACCGGTCACCCCCTCCAGGAGCCAGGCGTTAAAGCCGCTACCGGCATCGAGTACCGCATCGACCGCCTGCTGTTGCAGCGAATTAAGATCGATCAAAGCCGTGGCGGAGCTATCGGCTGCCTCAAGGCAGGGGCGCTCGTTGACCTCGACCAGCCCTTTATTGATCAGGGCACGCAGTGCACCGCGCCAGTCACCCTCCAGGTCGGAGAGCGCCTCACTGGTCACACCTTCAGGATGGGCCTTGAGGCGATTAAGCAGCGTGGCTTGCCGTGGGGCACGTTTCAGTTCCAGCGGATCCTTGTTGAGGCCGGCATCGGTTATCTGCCACTGCTGTTCACCGCGCACCTCAGCGGCATGACCCTGGCGCAGCAGCACTGGCAGGGCGGTAGCGAGTGCCTCACCAATTGGGTGGTGATAGTAGTGGGCGCTCCAGACCAGCAGTTTGAGCAGCGTGGTATCAAAGAGCGGTTCCTGGTCGAGCAGATGATAGGCGCGTCGCAACCGCTTGAGTTCGAATTCACTCTCATCGGAAACCTCGACCAGCAGGCCGACCACCTTGGTCCGACCGAAGGGGATCTGTAGCCTGAGACCGGGTTGAAGCTGCGTGGTATCGCAATCCTTGGGTGGCAGATAGTCGAAGAGACGATAGAGGGGGGTGGGGACGGCGATTCGAAGGATCACGGCGGGGTCGGACATGGGCGCTACTCTACACCATTTTTTTGCGCCGATGGGTGCGCGAATCTGTCTCCAGTTAGGGGGCAAACCTCATGTGAATTATTAACAAAGATCACCTAACTGTTTAACCCATATAGAAAACGCAGTTTAGTCCACAAAAGCTGTGGATAACTTTGTGGATGAAATGGGGCAAAGGGGGTGTAGGCAGCGCTATTGTTGCATATTTGTTAAATTGGTTATTTTTTAATCAATTCTTCATATGTTAATAATATCAATATGTTATAGCGTGTTATTAAGTCGTTGGTTGAGGCTAGGGGCGTTTGTCAGTATTTTTACAGCGTCTTCCTCCTATTTGTGCATAAAGTCATATTTCAGGCTTGTGTTTTATTGGTCACTATGGCTGGGATCGGCCCTGCGCGGGCAGGTTATCGATACTGACGGCATTCTTTTTCTGCCAATATTCACGGATGCCGCTCTCTCCCTTCTTTTCAGCCCACTCAAGCAGCTTTTTTCGCTCCCCAACCGGCTCCATCAGCGGTACGCCGAAGCCGCAGGAGGTCTTTACCATGTCGACGCTGATACGGACGATTTGGCGTACCCCCGGAAGATCTTCATCAAACAGTCCGCGAAGAGTGTCCCATTCGCCGCTATCGGGTAGTAGCACCTCACCGCGGCCGTAGAGGCGAAGTATCTTGGGATCGCCGCTAAAGGCGCAGAGCATCACGGTAATGCGCCCATTCTCGGCCAGTTGGGCCGCCGTTTCGTTACCGCTACCGGTCAAGTCGAGAAAAACCAGCTCGAGTGGGCCGGTAATGCGCAGTGTGTCGTAACCGCGCGGTGAGAGATTGATATGACCATCCTCGGTCAGGGGTGCCGAGGCGACAAAATAGAGGGATTGAGCTTCAATCCACTGTTGTAGTTCGGGTGAGATCTCATGATGCATTCCCATTGATCGATTCCTTATATTAGGTTATTGACGATTTTCAGATGCTAACACCAATAAAAGTCGATAGGTGTGTCAGCCGATCTCAATCAGCTGCGCTAAAGGGGGTGAAGTAACCAAATAAAAGGATCGTAAATATAAAACAGATTAAGCGTGTTGTGGCGGTGGTATTGGGTCTTACGGTGATCGGTCCGATGAGTGTGTCGGCAGATGATCTGACCCAGGGTCAGTGGATTGAGTTACGTGGTAAGTGAGTCGATAAGCACCTAGATCGTAAAGGGGAATGTATTGATGCCCGTCTTGACCGTCGCGCCGTACATGCAGAGGCAGTGGGGAAGATTTGACTGCTGAGGATTGGTTGGAGCTGCAGCCCGACCCGAGCACCCCGAGCCGTCACGGGAGCTGGAGCGTGAGGCAACAATACGTGAGCGTATGCAGCGTTTCCGTAACCTGACCTCAGAAGAGCTTACTGCACTTCGTTATGGCTAGAACCGCTAAACAAGGCTCCCACAGGTGCGTTGTGATGCGTTGCGTAAGGCGTTGGCAGGGAATGAGTGCCGATGAGCGTGCGGCGCTTCGTGAAAAGTGGAGTGAGCGTCGAGAGCAGCGGATGTTTCAGAAGACGGTTTGGGCGGCGGTGCTGGGCGAGGTTAACAGGAAGATTGCAGGCAATAAAAAAGGCCCCTTTCGGGGCCTTTTTTGTCGTGCGGGTAGCGCTTACTCGCCCATGCCCATCTCGATGTAGCCGGTGGGGCAGACGTCGGCACAGATGTGGCAACCGATACAGCGTGAGTAGTCGGTGTAGACGTAACGACCCAGGGTGGAGTCCTGCTTGGGGGTCTTCTTCACAGCTTCCTGTGGGCAGAAGACGACGCAGTTGTCACACTCGAAGCACATGCCGCAGCTCATGCAGCGATCGGCCTCAGCACGAACATCCTCTTCGCTCAGTGGCTGCAGACGCTCCTCGAAGTGTCCCAGAACCTCCTCAGCGTTCACATCGAGCTCATTGCGAATGTGGCGCGGTGTCTCTTCATAGTGACCAAGGAAGAGGTCATTTGAAGGGATGATCTCAAAGCGTGAGCGATCTTCGAAGTTGTGAACCGCCCAATCGTTCTCTGAGGTGCCACGTAGGCCGAGATCGATCTCCTTGGCAAAGCCCTCCTCCTTGGAGACCTCTTCGCGGCCAGCAGCCTCAAAATTAGCGGGTGTATGGTCAGTCTCTTCGAGTTTCATCATCAGATCGAAGTGGTGTACATCAACCTTGGGACGTTTAACCATCTCCTGCTTGTTCAGGTAGTGGTCGATACTATCGACGGCGACTGACGCCTGGCCGATCGCAGTGGTCAACAGGTGAGGACGGATGATGTCGCCTGCGACAAACAGCCCCTCCTTGCCCTTAACCTGGAAGTTGCTGTCGGAGTCGATCAGGCCACGACCATTATTGAAATCTTCCATGCCGGATAGATCACCGGTCTGGCCGATCGCGCCAACGATCAGGTCGGCCTCGATATCCATTTCGGAACCCTCAACGATGCTGGATTCGTTGCCGTTCCACTCAACACGTACAACGCGTAGTGCCTTGGCGCGACCATCCGCGTCGAGTACGACCTCGACGGGGTTGAGGCTGCCGGTGATGGTGACACCTTCGTTCTCAGCCGCCACAACCTCGTGCTTGGCTGCAGGCATCTTGTCGACCGGGCGACGGTAGACCAGCTGCACCTCGGCGCCCTCTTTGGTGGCGACGGTAGCAACATCGTGTGCGGTCTGACCGAGGATGACATTCTCAGGGCGGTCGTTCTCGTGGACGTTGGTGATGTTGCCGAGACGGCGGGCAACGGAGACAACGTCCATGGCGGTATCACCACCACCGACAACCACAACCTTCTTGCCGACGTGCTGCAAGCGGCCGTGGTTGAATGCGGAGAGGAAGGAGACGCCGGATACGCAGTTGGAGGCGTCACCGCCAGGGACTGGCAGGCCGCGGCCTGACTGAGCGCCGATGGTGATCAGGATGGCGTCGAACTCTTTCTCGATCTCTTCCATGGTGACGTCACGACCGATGCGAGTCTCCATACGGGTCTCAACACCCATGTCGATGATGCGTTTGATCTCGCCATCAAGCACGTTACGCGGGGTACGGTAGCCCGGGATGCCGTAGCGCATCATGCCGCCCAGCTCGACGTGGTCGTCGAAGATGGTGGCGCCGTGGCCCTTGCGGCGCAGCTGGAAGGCTGCTGCCATACCGGCAGGTCCGCCACCGATGATCGCGACCTTCTTACCAGTCTCGCTATCGGGCTTGCTGAAGGTCAGGTTGTTCTCAAGTGCGTAGTTGCCGAGGTAGTGCTCAACCGAGTTGATGCCGACAAAGTCTTCGACCTCGTTGCGGTTACAGCCATCCTGACACGGTGCTGGGCAGACTCGACCCATGATGCCGGGGAAAGGGTTGGAGTCGGTGGCACGGCGGAAGGCGTACTCCTGCCAGCTCATATCACCCGCAGGCTTCTCGATACCACGAACGATACTCAGCCAACCACGGATGTCGTGGCCCGAGGGGCAGCTACCCTGACAGGGTGGGGTTTTGTGCACATAGGTCGGGCACTTGTGGCTCCAGCTCGCCTGGAAGATCTCTTCAGACCAGGTGCGTGGTGATTGATCGCCATCTTCGTAGCGGCGGAAGTTAAGAGTCTTGTCCGTCATAGCGCTGAAAACCTGTAGTTGTGTACGTTAATGGAGGCTAAGTATCGCCCAAATGGGTCGAATACTTTATATATCTTTTGGGCTAGGCGCAAATCGTTTAGATCTGCGAAATCCTTACCATTTTAGGATTTCTTGGCGATTCGTCTATGGCTGGATGAGTGTGGGTATTCAATGCTGAGTCGCTTGTCTCGAAAAAAGCTTCGGGGTAGGGTGCGCCGATGGCAAAATCCCAAGACAAGTGGCTCTTTCTGGTCGACGCCAGCGTCTACATCTTTCGTGCCTGGCACGCCTATCCCGATGACCTCTTCGACGAACAGGGGCACTCGGCCAATGCGGTACACGGTTTTGCGACCTTTTTATGCCAGTTGCTGGAGCGGGCGCGTCCCCGACATATCGGTGTCGCCTTCGATGAGAGTCTGCTGACCTCGTTCCGTAACCAGATCTATCCCGCCTACAAGGCCAATCGTGAGCCGCCACCGCCCGAGCTGGAGCGGCAGATGAAGGCGTGCCGCAAACTAGCTGAATTAATGGGGATGACAACCTACGCCAGCGATATCTACGAAGCGGATGATCTGATCGGCACTCTGGCGATCAAGATGCGCCCGCACGGATTTCGTACCGCAATTGTCAGTCGTGATAAGGATCTGAGTCAGCTGCTCGCTGAACGCGACGTGATGTGGGACTTCGCCAACGATAAGAAGATTCGCCACAGCGAGGTGAAGGCACAGTATGGTGCCGAGGCGCACCAGATCATTGATCTGCTGGCGCTGGCGGGTGATGCGGTCGATAACATTCCCGGTGTGCCGGGGGTGGGGCGCAAGACTGCAGAGGCGTTACTGGAGCGGCTCGGCTCGCTCGATGAGATCTATGAGCGGCTTGATGAGGTGGAGTTCTTCTCCATTCGTGGTGCTAAACGGGTGAAGCAGCTACTGCAGGAGCACCGGGAGATGGCGCTGATCTCACGCCAGCTCACCGCCATCGCCACCGATGCGCCGATCGAAGGAGCGCCTGAAAATCTGGAACGCAAGGAGCTCGATCAGGAGGCGCTTGAGACCTTCTGTGAGTTCCACAACTTTGATCGTTATCTGGGTGAGCGTTGTCTTGCCTCACGTCACCTATAGGGTTCTTCGATGTCGCTGTGGCAAAAGATTGCACTTCGCATTGCTGAGGAGAGCGGGGAGCCGTTCAAGCTACAGGGTGAACACGCCATCGGTGGTGGCTGTATCAATAGCGCCAGTCGTTTAAAGGGTGAAAGCAGCAGCTGGTTTGTCAAAACCAACAGTGCCGACCGGCTACCGATGTTCGAGGCAGAGGCGGCCGGGCTGGATGAACTGGTCGCTAGTAATACGGTGCACGTGCCTAAGCCGCTCTGCACCGGTATTGAGTCGGGTTCGGCCTATATCGTGATGGAGAACATCGAGATGGGGCGTGATGGGCGTGACAGTATGGCGCGCTTTGGACGTGAGCTGGCGGCGATGCACCACACCACACAGGATAGGTTTGGCTGGTATCGCGATAACACCATCGGTGCTACCCATCAGCCCAATAGTGAGATGGAGAGTTGGATTGAGTTCTACCGTGACCGGCGGTTGGGCTATCAGATTGATCTGGCCGCAAGGAAGGGTGCGCATGCACTCTCGGAAAAGGGTGAGAGGCTAATGGCGGGTCTTGATGCCTTTTTCAACGATTACACTCCACAGCCCTCGTTGCTGCACGGCGATCTCTGGTCGGGTAACTACGCGATCGATAGCCACGGTGTGCCGGTGATCTTCGATCCGGCGGTCTACTTCGGTGATCGTGAGGCGGATCTGGCGATGAGCGAGTTATTCGGCAGCTTTGGTCCCACCTTCTACGATGCCTATCACGAGGCGTGGCCGATCGACCCCGGCTATTCGGTGCGCAAAACCCTCTACAACCTCTACCACATCATCAATCACTTCAATATGTTCGGTAGCGGCTACCTGGGGCAGGCAGAATCGATGGTCGAGCAGTTGCTGTCGGAGTTGTGATGAGACGCGTGCGGGGCGAACGCTAATCAGATGTGCAGTTGATTATACCGTAGCGCTGTTCCGACTTTGCCCTCTGCAGGCAGCTGTTGGCGCCCGCGATAAAGTCGTCGAGGTTCTGGGAGTGGGTCACCTGTTTAAGGAGTGTGGCCGCACAGGTAATCGTGACCACCTTGGCGTGGGTGGCGCGACGATGGCGAATCTTCATCGCCTCGACCTCTTCACAGAGACTGGTTGCCAGATTGACCATCATGCGTTCACTGAGCCCGAGCTTGAGTATGGCAAAAGAGGTGACCCCGGTGTGTGCGCAGATGGCATGACTGCCATGGGCAAACCGCTCTACCTGTGAACCGACCTGCCGCAGACAGAGGTCGGCCTCAAGGTGACCATACTGCTCCAGATAACTCTGAAACTGGTCGATCTCGATGGCGAGATAGGCGATCGGCTGGTGTCTGGCCATGGCCTGTTTCCAGAGCGAAGGGGCGCTTTTTTTGAACTGCTCGAGTGTGGGCAGGCCGGAGATGTTGTCGAGTTGTACATTGCTGCTCTCTGGTAGCGCCATCGAGATCGGTGCGACTGCCTTTCTAGTGGTGCGGCGTGGTGATGGCGAGGTGATGGAAGCGTGTTTCCCGGCATGGGATCTAAGCAGTGGCGCACTCATTAGATAGCTGATGCTACCCCAGAGCAGGAGGTGGAACAGGATGATGATCGCAACAGTGTTGTATATGTTGTCGAAGATCTGACGAGCGTCGATGTTGATGCTGATGCCGCCCCGGATGTCATCGACTCGATAACCCTGATGAGCGTGGCACGCCAGGCATGATGGCTCCACCTTCAGGGGTGCCATGTAGCGGAACAGCTTTTTCTCTGGAGTCTCGATTAACGAGGTGCGTTCCGTTATGCCTTGCTCGAATGCGGTGAGTGATTCTCTCTCCCAACTATCGGGTTCGTTCTCCGGACGGAGCGGTTTGAGGCTGGTGAGATGGAAGTTGAAACCGTAGTTGTCGGCGAGCTCGGAGATCTGACGTGTCATGTAGGCGGGATTGATGCGCGTGTAGCTGTTGCCGCTACTGTCTGTCATCGACCTGAGGCCGGGGTAGAGATAGGGGTTGGGTGGATTGTTTTCAGTGGTTGGTGCAAAGACGCCGCCGTGCTTAGCGTTCCATTTGCGTGTGATTTCTATGCTTTGAAACAGCACACGGCCACGCTCAGCGGCCATCTCGAAGGCGTGGGAGCGATTGAGGTTGACGTTCCAGATCAGTGAGGCGACGACCAGCAGGGTCCATACGGCAATGGGTAGAAGCCAGTAAGCGCTTCGTGATCCCAGGTTGCTGTGGCGTGCAGTCTCCATGCCGATGGCTCCATGTCTCCATCTGGCCCATCAAGTGGGTGTTCCGTGTCTCGAATGCGCCGCTGTTATCGTTATTTTTCCTCATCATAGCTTGGCGGAGCAGGAGTGGCTATTGAGCAGGTAATGTTACTAATGCAGCGGATTAACTGACTTGTAGAGTGCCGAGTAGTCCTCTGCCTCGTTGCTACTGTTGAGCGCCTGCTCAATTAATGGCCGCACACCCTCAAGAATCGAAGTGTTAAGGCCAATCTGGTTGGCTTCGTCGAGAAACAGGTCGACATCTTTGAGCAGGTGCTGCACCGGAAAGTTGGGGTTGCTGAAGTTACGGCTGAGCATCTTGTCGAGCTTCTTGTCGAAGGTGGGCGCATAGAGGGCGCTCTCGCGCACGATCTCCATAAAGCTATCGATGTTTAACCCTTCGCGCTGAACAAAACCCAGGCTGAGGGAGAAGGCAGCGGTGAGCGAGGCGATGAGCTGATTCATCGCCAGCTTGATTGCGGCGGCATGACCGACAGGCCCGATCAGGCGCGGATTGCTCCCGAGTATGGTGAGTAGAGGCTGCCACTGTTTAAACTGCTCGGGGGTGGCACCGACCATCAGGATCAGCGTGCCGGCTTCGGCCTCGGGCAGACTACCGAGAACCGGAGATTCGAGATAGCGGCCGCCTGCGGCCTCAATGGCGGCTTGCAGGTCACGGCTCTGCTGCGGCGCGATGGTGGCCATCTGGATGATGGTCTTGCCACTGAGCGCGGTGTGTGTGTCCTGATTGAGTAGCATCGACTCGATCGCCTCGGCATCAGTCAGCATGGTTATGACGACCTCAGCGCTGCTTATCGCATCGGCAGCGGTGGCAGCAACCTCAGCGCCCGCCTCCTTGAGTGGGGTGGTGCGTTCCGCTGTACGGTTATAGGCGATCAGATGGTGGCCGCTCTCAATCAGTCGTTTGGCCATTCGGTTGCCCATCAGGCCTGTTCCGATAAATGCGATATGCACTGCGACTCTCCTCAATCTAAATATCTGAATGGAAGGGATGATACCCGATTAGCCGGCTGGGTAGCTTTGAGCTAGAGGCCTCGTAGTATCGATTCGTCAGGGCTCGGAAAGAGATAGTGCTGCTGCCGGATGTAGCCGTTGGGATGTTTACGGAAGTGGTGGCGAAGTAGGGTGAGCGGCGCAGCGCGGGTTGATTGGCCCTGACGAAATGCATCAATGAGCTCAAGTAGCTCTTGTTTGTCCTCGGCATCAATCGACTTTTTCAGGTAGCCCAGGATGTGCTGCATCACGTTGCAGTGTTTGGCTGGGGTGGCACGCTTGTTCAGCGCATCCATCAATCCGGTGGCATAGGTCTGTTTCAGGGTGGAAAGTGGTTGAGTGCTAGCGCTGGATATCAGTTGTCCAAGCTGGCGGTAGGCCTGTGGACTGTGCGCCATCAGGCAGAGTTTCTGTGCGGCATGAAATTCGCTCAGTCGCTTTGGCGTGAGGCGCCGACTATTGAGTTGCTGCCAGCGCTGATAGGCGAAGACCCGTTCAATGAAGTTGTCGCGCAGCTCGGGATCATTGAGGCGTCCCTCTTCCTCAATCGGTAGCAGAGCATTGCTCTCCATCAGTTTGGCGGCGAAACGCCCCACCCCCTTTTTTACTACGGGGCCTTTGGGCGGGTAGACCGATACGCGTTCCATGCCGCAGCTAGGTGATCGTGCCTTGAGAATGTAGCCGCTGATCGACTTCATTTCTCGAGCGGTGCGTCTGCCCAGTCGTTCGAGCTTGTTGGTGACGTTGAGGTTAGGATCGAGCGTGCCGACGGCCTGTGGTGTAGCAGGTTTTCCTACCAGGCGGATGGTGGGGCGAGGCACACCCAGGCCAGCAGCCACCTCGGGACAGAAGGGGGAGAGATCAAAGTGTGCGCCGAGTGTCTCGACAATGTAGCCGTTGTACTTGTGATGGCCGTCGTAGCGCACCTTCTCACCCAGCAAGCAGGCGCTGATGCCGAGTGTGATGCGAGTGTTCACGGTGTTATCGAGGTTGCTCGAGATTGTCATCAATCCAGCCGCCGCTGTGCTGCAGCACGATGTCGGTGAGCGCGTCGATGTGTGCCGGTTCAGCATTAAGGGCGGGAATGTAGCTGAACTGTTTGCCACCTGCGCCCAGGAAGTAGTCACGATTCTCCACCGCGATCTCCTCAACGGTCTCTAGGCAGTCGGCAGCAAAACCGGGGCAGATGGCGGTAACGCTGTCGATCTCGGAGGCTCCCCAGGCCTTGAGTGTCTCGTCGGTATAGGGCTGTAACCACGGCTCGTTGCCAAAGCGCGACTGGAAGCTCATCTGCCACTGTTCGCTATTGAGAGATAGAGCCTCTGCAAGTGCTGTGGCCGTGGCCTTGCACTGCTGATCATAGGGGTCACCCGCTTCGCAGTAACGCGCAGGTAGGCCGTGGAATGAGATCAAAAGTTTGTCGGATTGACCATGCTGCTCCAGATGTTTGTTAACGCTTGCTGCAAGTGCATTGATATAGCCGGGGTGAGTCGCATAACTATCGATAAAGCGGAGTGCAGGGATGTGACGCCACTGCTGCAGTTCACCGCTCACCGCATCAAAGGTACTGGCGGTGGTGGCGGCGGAGTATTGCGGGTAGAGCGGTAGTACGACGATGCGCTCAATACCGCTGCTGTGAAACTGTTGTAACGCCGAGGCGATCGAGGGGTTGCCGTAACGCATGCCGACGATGACCTCAAAGGTGTCGGGGTGGTGGTTATCGAGTTGCTGTTGGAGTGCCTTGGCCTGCAGGTTCGTGGTGTGCAGTAGCGGTGAACCGTTGTCGGTCCAGATGTCGGCATAGGCCTTAGCGACCTTTTGAGGCCGGACACGCAGAATGATTCCGTGCAGTATTGGCCACCATTTCCAGCGGGGCAGGTCGATAACGCGATGGTCAGAGAGGAACTCGGCAAGGTAGCGTCGAAGTGCATCAGGTGTGGGTGCATCGGGTGTGCCGAGGTTAGATAAAAGGATGCCAATGCGTTGCGCGTTGCGCTTCATGAGGTCACTCGTAACAGATGTTTGTCGAACAGTATAACGTTACTGCTAATTCATTTTGGATTGGTCATCTACGTGGTTTTCAGCGGGGTAGTAACTGATAGCCATCCACTCGTTGAGCGATTTAACATCCATAGGGCGGGCGATGTAGTAGCCCTGAGCGACATCGCAGCCGTGACTGGAGAGAGAGGTGAGCAGAGCGTGGTGTTCGACTCCTTCAGCGACCACCTTAAGCCCCAGATTGTGAGCCAGGTCGATGGTGGAGCGAACGATCGCAGCGTCATTCTCATCGCTCTCCATGTCGAGCACAAAAGACTTGTCGATCTTCAGCTCATCAACGGGCAGTCGCTTTAAGTAGGCGAGTGAAGAGAAGCCGGTACCGAAGTCATCGACCGAGAGACGAATGCCCATCTTATCAAGACGGGTGAGGTTACTGATGGCACTCTCAGGGTCGGCCATCATTGCACCCTCGGTGATTTCCAGAGATAGCTTGTCAGCGGCAAGTTTGTATTTTTCCAGAAAGCCGCCGACTTGCTGGGGTAGTTCCGGATCCTGAAGGTTGAGCACGGAGAGGTTAACGGCAACCTTGAGGTCGACGCCGTGCTTAACCCAATCGGCACACTGGCAGAGTGCTGCTTCGAGTACCCAGAGCGTAAGCTGTTTAATCAGGCCGGTACGCTCGGCAATCTTGACCATCTCTTCGGGAGGAATAAAGCCCCGATCAGGGTGGTTCCAGCGCAGCAGTGCTTCAACCCCCGTGATGGTCGCTGTATGGATGTTTAATTTGGGCTGGTAGTAGAGCTCAAGTTGATCGCTCTCGATGGCATGACGTAGATCACTCACAAGCGAGAGACTCTGTACGCTGTACTCATCATTATCTGAGTTGTGAAGGCGTAACCGCTATTCGATCGTTTGGCGAGATACATGGCCACATCTGCACGTTGTAGCAGTGATTCGCTATCGTTGGCGTGATCAGGGAAGAGCGCGATACCAAGGCTTCCGCCGACATAGAGCTTGTGCTCTTTTATCTGCAGGGGCTGCTCCATCATGGTGGTGATCTTGTCGGCAATGTGGGTTGCCTGTTCTCCGTCTGCGGTAGGTAGCAGGATGGCAAACTCATCACCGCCCAGGCGTGCCACGGTATCAGAATCTCGTAGGGTTTTATTGAGACGTTTGCTGATCTGGCAGAGGACTTCATCACCTGCCTGATGTCCCAGTGTGTCGTTGATCTCCTTGAAGCGATCAAGGTCCATCATAATCAGGGCAAAACTGCCGCCGCTGCGTCGGGTTGATTTAACTGCCTGCTCAAGGCGGTCGTTAATCAGGGCGCGGTTGGGGAGGCTGGTGAGTGAATCGTGTAGTGCCTGGTGTTCAAGCTCGGTCTGTCGCGAATTGACCTGGCGGCGCATTTCGGAGAAGGCGTCCACCAGGCTCTGGGTCTCTGTTGTGCAGAGTCTGGGAATCTGAATGTTGACCTTGTTTCGGCTCTCGTCGGTGAGCGCCTGTGCAACCAGAGCGATAGGTTGCAACACGATGCGATTAAAAAACAGGTAGACCACGGCGATAAAAATCAGGCCAATCATTGTCATCGCCCAGAGTGTGTTACCGATATTATCTGCGACATTGGAGAGTGCGCCGACATCGTAAGCCGCAGATGCGTCGATCTGGCGATCAAAGTCGTGGAGCTTTTTCACGATGTTGTTAAAGAGTGGACGGAAATGATTTTCAAGCAGAGGGATGTCGCTACGCCAGTAGTTGCCCGCATGGATATGTTTGATCTCCTCGAAGCTGCGGTACCAGTTCATGGCGGACTCTTCGATGTCGTCAAGGGTACTTGAATTGATGAGGTCGATTCTGTAGGTGCGATCAAATTCGCGAATCTGATAGAGCGTTCGCGATAACTGTTGATAGAGTTCATCAACGTCGGTTGCCTGACCGACAAGTCCCGGTTCGTTAAAGCCAGAGAGACGATTGGCCAGGTAGAGATGAAAGCTTGAGGTTAGTTGGGTCCAGTTGTGATTGAGTCGTAAAAACAGCTGATAGCCATCCTTATGTATGTAGCTAGCATTCAGCTCGTCGATGGTAGTGGAAAGTGTGGTTGTGAATTTGATGTTCTCGATGCGCAGCACATCTCGAATTAATTTAAAGCTCGGGTAGAGTGCTTCGCCATTGGTGCGAAGTGCAAGTAGCTGGTTGGCATGGTTCTGCAGTGATGAGAGTTCGCTGCTGATCGTTAGTGCGATAGCCGCTGGATTGAGTTCGTGTATCGGGGGAACTGTCGCCAGTAGGTCGGTGTGTTTCTTGGCGCTGGCAAGATTGTCGGTTACCTGTTGGTGAAACTGAGGTGTTGGTTTTAGAAGATAGGCATCAACACCCGCATATGCTTCCCACAGCGTCCGTTTGATCTGACGGCTATGCTGCAACAGCGCGTCACGGGTATTGATGTTGGCCGTGCTGCTCTCACCCGCATTAAGCACATAGATCTGAGCGCCCCATACCAGAACAACCACACCCAGGCCAATCAGTGCGGCAAAGCCCAGGTAAATCTGGCGCAGGCTGTAGAGCATTTTTTTATTGGGTGTGCTCAATGGACTCCATTCGAATGAATCTGAATTAAGAGATATAACATTGAAGGGCTGATCTGATAACCTTTTGAATATCTCGTTTATATAGATGTGGAGTGTAATATCCGTATCAAAAATATACTAATTCCATTAGTGATTCGGATGTTGAGTGTAGAGAAAGAAAAGGCCACCTGATGGGTGGCCTTTTCTCGTGTTTATTGAAAACAGTCGATTATGGGGTTGTTGAATCGACAGTGATAAGTGCGGAGATGTTGGTCCCTTTTGGAGAGGTGACTTTGACCTTGATTGTAGAAATTGCTGCGGCGTCACCATCAGGATCATTCTGAACTTCAAGATCGAAGGCGGTTGCACCAAAAGCGATTCCATCCGCTATGTTTAGATTCGAGTTGCCTACTGCGTAACTGGTGTCTGATAGAATCAGGATGCTGTCGTTGGAGGATGTAATCGTGATCGTCGAGCCTTCCGGCATGGGATTACCATTTTCATCTACGACGATGATAACAGCGTTGTCAGTATCTCCGGCCGCGAAGACATCCAGCGTTCCGGCGTCTGCAGCATCGTCGCCATCGGTATCAAAGCCGATCAATGCCACAGAACCTGACATGATCAAGACAATATCGGCTCTTACAAAGGTGGTTGTTGAAACACCGTCGCATTCTGTGGGTCCGTCGCAGAGGATGCCATTGTAGAGCCCGTCAGCAGCGTCGTACACGGTGTCTCCATCGAAGTCGCGTGCCTCTTCATCATCAGCAGCACCAGTGTTGTCGAAGACACCATCCTCATCATCGTCGCGCCATGCTTCCGGTAAATCTCCGAAGTATTCGCCGTCATCAAACGTACCAGTGCCATTCGAGTCGATAAATGACTCTTCGCCGACAGCGGTTGCGAGGATGGTGATACGGCCATCAGAGGGTTTTGGAGAGCTGGATTTCCATACAACAGAGCATCCGCCGTCACTGGTTGTGCAGGTAGGTTCGATCTGACCGCCTTCTGTCGTGAAGTAGATGCTAGTGCCGTCAGGGACCGGGTTGTTGAAGTGGTCGGAGGCAAGGATATTGATCGATGAGCACTCCTCCTCGGTATCGGGATCACAGGTAGGTGAGGCGTTGTATTGGAGCGTTTCAAGGTTGAGGCGCGATGCACTGATAGAGAAACTATTCTGGTCTGGAATACCCGTTGAGATTGTCAGTGAATCGGATACTGCAGTAATCGTCGGAATGGTATCGTGAGTTGCTGTTACACGTACGGTAGTTGCTACATTGCCTGAGTTGACCCAGGTTGAAACGTAACCGTCGGCATCGGTTGTTTCAGTCGCACTGGTTAAAGCGATGCCGCCCACTGCGGTGTTTAGCGAAAAGTTGATGTCCTGTCCGGAGAGGGGGTTGCCGGTAGTGTCCAGTAGTCGGAAGGTGACCTTCGAGGCGACTACGGAGCCGTAATCTCTAAGACCGATCAGTGTAGGATCGGAAGAGATGAATACAATCGAGTTGGCGGTGCCGGGTAGTACATTTACAGTGCCAGTGGCGGTGGTTGGTGTGCCGTCCACTGTAGCACTGGCTGTAATCGTGACATCACCATTGCAGCCACCTGACGTATATGTGGTGGATACGCTGCCACCAATCGTGGTGACTGGTGAATCGATGGTGCCGTTGTTGATGCCTCCGTCAGTTGTACAAACCGCCGTAAAGGTCACATCGGTGGCTGTTTGGTAGAGGCTACCCGTGGTGCTGTCAGCCAGAGTCGCATTGACGGCGGTAGAACTTCCCGCTGAGAGCGGGCTGATGGCGATATCGAGATTCCCCTGGTCGAATCCGGCGGGAGGAGTTCCGCTACCATTGCCGAGTGCAATTGTAGCGCCTGAAGTGGCGAGAACTTCAACATCACCCATGACGGTTAACGCTGAGCCATCGACAATTGTCGCGGCAGTTATCGTGTCGGTGCCCAGGCAGCCGTCTGGTGTGTATGTGACAGTAACCGTGCCATCGGATGTTGTGATCGGTGATGAACTAACGGATGCAGTGCCTGCCTGAATGCAGGCGCTGGTGAAGTAGATATCAGCGCTTCCCTCGTAGAGGTTGCCACTGGCATCAGCCAGTGAGACCTGAATATCTGTTGTGCCGTCGGAGGCGATCGGTGTGTTAGCTATATCCATAACACCAGCCGTAAAGGCGCTTGACGGTGGCTCACCACTTCCGATCACGATCGGTGCGATGGTTACGTCTCCCGTAGCGGTAAGGGTTTCGCTATTCACAACGGCTGATGCAGTTACGGTATCGGTGCCTGTACAACCGTTAGCTGTATAGGTGGTCCTTGCCTCACCGGTAGATGTCGTGACGCTTGGTATGGATGCGGTATCAACTCGCGCACAGTCACTGGTGAAGGAGATGGTGGTGGCTGTGGTGTAGGGATTATCATCTTCATCGACAAGGGTGGCGAAAATAAATGTGCTGCCGCCTGATGTGATCGTACTCGAAGTAATCTCGAGCACTGCGTCAGTAAATGTTCCTGAGGTGACGCCGCCGCTACCTAGAGATACGTCTGCTGCTGTAGTTGTGCCACCGTCAGTGCCCCCATCGGTGCCCGTTGTTCCTGTTCCCTCTTCACATGCAGCAAGTGCCAAGCATAGGAATGCCATCCCAAAACGCGCGAATACTGACATTTAGTTATCCTCTAAGGAGCGTATTTTCCGTTACTTTTACAGGTCGTTATTATGTCCGATAAGAGCTAAAGCTATGTGCTCTTCTGGATCTTGTCAAATGATCGGCGGATACTTTCTGGATCTTGTAGGCCCGACGAACCGCCATTCCGGATCGTAGATGGCTGAAATGGCAAAAAAACGTTGAAGAACAGGATATATAGAAAGGTTTGTTAACGCAACATCACTACTATGTTACGTAACATCAAAATGCGCCCCTCAACTCTCAGAATGAGGGACGCATTTTGTATCGAATTTAACGGTGGTAGGGGGCGCTGAGTTTATGCACTGCCTCGATAAAGGCACCTGCATGTTCAGGGTTGACGTGCTGGTGGATACCGTGACCAAGGTTGAAGACATGGCCTGAGCCCTTGCCGTAGCTCTCCATAATCGCAGCGACCTCTTTTTGAATGCGTTCTGGAGAGGCGTAGAGAACCGAGGGGTCCATGTTGCCCTGCAGTGCTACCTTGTCGCCAACGCGCTTGCGAGCCTCGCCAATATCGGTGGTCCAGTCGAGGCCAAGTCCGTCGCAACCGGTGGCTGCCATATCCTCCAGCCACTGTCCGCCGCCCTTGGTGAAGAGAATCACCGGCACCTTGCGGCCGTCGGCCTCACGAGTTAGTCCAGCAACTATCTGCTGCATGTAGCGCAGCGAGAACTCCTTGTAGTCACGTGGGGTGAGCGAGCCACCCCAGGTGTCGAAGATCATCAGGGCCTGGGCGCCAGCGGCGACCTGGGCATTCAGGTAGCTGATCACTGATTGGGCAGTGGTATCGAGTAGCTTGTGCATCAGATCGGGACGATCGAACATCATCCCCTTCACCTTGGCGAAGTCCTTGGAGGTGCCGCCCTCGACCATGTAGGTGGCGAGCGTCCAGGGGCTGCCGGAGAAGCCGATCAGCGGAACACGACCATCGAGTTCGCGACGAATAGTGCGCACTGCGTCCATCACATACTTGAGGCTATCTTCCGGGTCGGGAACGGGCAGGGCATCGACATCGGCGGCAGTGCGTACGGGTTTGTCGAAGATCGGACCTTCGCCCTCGGCAAAGCGCAGCTGCAGGCCCATCGCATCGGGGATGGTGAGGATGTCGGAGAAGAGGATTGCGGCATCGAGCGGGTAGCGCTCCAGTGGCTGGATGGTCACCTCACAGGCGAGCTCCGGGTTCATGCAGAGGTTCATGAAGCTGCCCGCCTTGGCGCGGGTCGCCTTGTACTCGGGCAGATAGCGCCCGGCCTGGCGCATCATCCAGACGGGGGTGACATCGACAGGCTCTTTAAGGAGGGCGCGAAGGAAGCGGTCGTTTTTCAGCTCTGACATCTCTGGGTTCCTGATTGGATTGGGCGTATGCCGGTTAGGCAGCCCGCTATTCTACTTATTTAGATAGATAGTAAAACGCCCGGTGTGAACCGGGCGTTTTAGGTGGATCAGATCTCGAGGTAGTCGAGGATGCCTTCAGCGGCCTGTCGGCCCTCGTAGATGGCAGTGACCACCAGATCGGAGCCGCGTACCATGTCGCCACCAGCGAAGACCTTCTTATTACTGGTCTGGAACTTGAACTCGCTCTCCTCGGGTGCAACCACACGACCGCGGTCGTCGAGGTTGATGCCGAAGTCGGCAAACCAGGGGGCTGGGCTGGGGCGGAAGCCGTAGGCGATGATGACATCATCGGCAGGGATTACCTCTTCGGAGCCGGCAACCGGCTCTGGGCGACGACGGCCGCGCTCATCGGGTTCGCCGAGGGCGGTGGTGATGACCTTGATGCCCTCGACCTTACCATTGCCGACGATCTCGACTGGCTGGCGATTAAAGGCGAACTGCACGCCCTCTTCCTTGGCGTTGGCGACCTCTTTCTTCGAGCCGGGCATATTCGCTTCATCACGGCGGTAGGCACAGGTGACGGCTTTAGCGCTTTGGCGAATTGAGGTGCGTGTGCAGTCCATTGCGGTATCACCACCACCCAACACAACCACATTCCGGCCTTCCATGCTGACAAAGCCGTTCTCGTCCTGCGGATAGTCGTAGCAGTTGTTGACGTTGGAGATGAGGAAGTCGAGCGCCACATGTACGCCCTCCATATCCTCGCCAGGGATACCGCCGGTCATCGAGTCGTAGGTGCCCATGCCGAGGAAGACCGCGTCATAGCCATCGACCATTTCCTGGAACTGAATGTCTTTACCGACTTCGGTATTGAGTTTGAACTCGATACCCATGCCTTCAAGGATCTCACGGCGACGCTTGACGATGCCCTTTTCGAGCTTGAATTCCGGAATGCCGAAGGTGAGCAGGCCACCGATCTCAGGGTGACGATCGTAGACTACTGCCTTCACGCCATGACGGGCGAGAATATCGGCACAGCCGAGTCCGGCAGGACCTGCACCGATGATGGCAACGCGTTTACCGCTATCTTCAACGTTAGAGAGATTCGGCTTCCAGCCCTTGGCAAAGGCGGTATCGGAGATATAACGCTCTACAGCGCCGATGGTGACCGCACCAAAGCCGGTGTTGAGTGTGCAGGCACCCTCGCATAGACGATCCTGCGGGCAGACGCGACCACAGATCTCGGGCAGTGAGTTGGTGCGGTGCGAAAGCTCGGCGGCCTCTTCGATATTGCCTTCGGCAACCAGCTTGAGCCAGTTGGGAATGTAGTTGTGTACCGGACAGCGCCACTCACAGTAGGGATTGCCGCAGCCGAGACAACGATCGGCCTGTTCTGCCGCATTCTCGGGACCAAAATGGCCGTAGATCTCGGCGTACTCCTGAACGCGCTCGTCGGCCGACTTCTTCTCGGGGTCGGTGCGCGGAACCTGCACAAATTGAAAGTTGTTACCCATATCTATTCAGTCACTGTATTTGGTTGTAACGACAGGTGGCCTATGCGGCCGCCCGGCGCAGATCCTCAAGCAGCGTCTCAAGATCAGCCGCCTTCGGTTTGACCAGCCAGAACTTGGCCGCCATATCGGTGAAGTTGTCGAGAATGTGCTGGCCCCACTCGCTGCCAGTTGCTTCAACAAACTCTTCAATCAGTCCGCGCAGGTAGTTGCGATGTGCCTCGGTGGTCTCGGTGCAGACGCGCTGGATGTCGATCAGCTCATGGTTGTAGTTGTCGACAAAGCAGTTCTTCTCATCGAGTACATAGGAAAAACCGCCGGTCATGCCGGCACCGAAGTTGAGTCCGGTCTCACCGAGTACGGTGACCACGCCGCCGGTCATATATTCACAGCAGTGATCGCCAACACCCTCAACCACGGTGACCGCACCGGAGTTACGCACGCCGAAGCGCTCGCCTGCGGTGCCTGCAGCAAACAGCTTGCCGCCGGTCGCACCATAGAGACAGGTGTTGCCGATGATGGTGGTCTCGTTGCTCTTGAAGTTGCTGCCAGCAGGGATGCTGATGGAGACCTTGCCGCCTGCCATACCCTTACCGACGTAGTCGTTGGCGTCACCTTCGAGTTCGAGGTTGAGACCACCAGCATTCCAGACGCCGAAGCTCTGTCCGGCGGTGCCGGTTAGCTTGATGGTGATTGGCGCATCATCCATGCCGAGGTTGCCGTGACGCTTGGCAATCTCACCGGAGAGGCGTGCACCGATCGAGCGGTGAATGTTCTGTACCTCGTAGCTGAACTCGCCGCCACTCTTGTTCTCTATCGCCAGCAGGGTGTCGTTGACCATCTGCTCAGCCAGTTCGCCCTTGTCGAATGGCTCGTTCTTCGGTGAGGTGCAGTACTGTGGCTTGTCTGCCGCAACGCCACCATCGGAGAGGATCGGGCTCAAGTCGAGTCGTGCCTGCTTGTCGGTAATTGCACCCGCTATCTCAAGCAGATCGGTGCGACCGATCAGCTCATTAATATTGCGCACACCGAGCTGTGCCATGATCTCGCGAGCCTCGTTGGCGATGAAACGGAAGTAGTTCATCACCATCTCTACCTTGCCGATGAAATGGTCGCGACGCAGCACGTTGTCTTGAGTGGCGATACCGGTAGCACAATTGTTGAGGTGGCAGATACGCAGGTATTTACAGCCCATCGCAACCATCGGGCCGGTACCGAAGCCGAAGCTCTCAGCGCCGAGGATGGCGGCCTTGATCACATCGAGGCCGGTCTTGAGACCACCATCGGTCTGTACGCGCACTTTGTCGCGGAGATCGTTGGCACGCAGGATCTGGTGGGTCTCGGTCAGACCAAGCTCCCAGGGTGAACCTGCATATTTAACAGAAGTCATCGGTGAGGCACCGGTACCACCGTCGTAACCGGAGATGGTGATCAGGTCGGCATAGGCCTTGGCTACGCCTGCGGCGATGGTGCCAACGCCAGCTTCGGCAACCAGTTTCACTGAAACCAGTGCGTCAGGATTGACCTGCTTCAGATCGTAGATCAGCTGTGCCAGATCCTCGATCGAGTAGATATCGTGGTGTGGCGGTGGTGAGATCAGACCAACGCCCGGCTTGCAGTAACGCAAGGTGGCGATCAGGTCGTTGACCTTATGACCTGGAAGCTGTCCACCCTCGCCGGGCTTGGCGCCCTGTGCCACCTTGATCTGCAGCACTTCGGCGCTGCTCAGGTAGTGCGGGGTTACACCAAAGCGTCCGGAAGCAATCTGTTTGATCTTGGAGCGCTTCTCGGTGCCGTAGCGGACCGGATCTTCACCGCCTTCGCCAGAGTTCGAGCGCGCACCAAGGCGGTTCATCGCCTCAGCGAGGGTTTCATGTGCCTCAGGTGAGAGTGCGCCGAGCGACATTGCGGCCGAATCGAAGCGCTTGTAGATCGAATCTACGGATTCAACCTCATCGATAGAGATGGCGTTGGTACCGCTGCGCAGTTTGAGCAGGTCGCGCAGGGAGATCGGCTTGGCGCGATCATTGACGCAGTTGGCGTAGGCTTCCCAGTCGCTATTATCACCGCTCTGTACGGCCTTTTGCATCAGCTGCACAACATCGGGGTTGTAGGCGTGCTCTTCACCGCCATGGATGTACTTGAGCAGGCCGCCCTGAACGCTCTGCTTGCGTGGGTTCCAGGCAAGTTTGGAGAGTTTACGCAGATCGACTTCCAGATCGGCGAAGTTACTGCCCTGAATTCGGTTGGTAGTGCCCTTGAAGCAGAGATCGACAACCTCGTTGTGGAGGCCGACCGATTCGAACAGCTGTGCACCACGGTAGCTAGAGATGGTGGAGATGCCCATCTTCGAGGTGATCTTGTAGAGCCCCTTGTTGATGCCGGCACGGTAGTTCTGCATCAGCTTGGCACCGTTGGTATCGGTGATCTCGCCAGTGCGCTGCATGTCGAGCAGGCACTCGTAGGCGAGGTAGGGGTAGATGGCAGTGGCGCCGAAGCCGATCAGGGTGGCGAAGTGGTGTGGGTCACGGGCGGTGCCACTCTCGACCACGATGTTGGCATCGCAGCGTAGCCCCTCTGCGATCAAGCGGTGGTGTACCGCACCGGTCGCGAGTAGGGCGTGGATTGGTAGTTTGCCAGCGGTCACGTCACGGTCTGAGAGGACTAGGATCACCTTGCCAGCCTTGATCGCTGCAACTGCAGCATCACAGAGTGACTCGATGGCATCCTGAAGATTGCCGTCGACAGAGTAGTTGAGATCAAGACGTTCATTGGCGTAGTTGTCGCCATCGAGAGCTAGCAGCTGACGGAACTTGCTGTGAGAGAGGACCGGGGAGTTCACCAACAGACGTGCGGCGTGCTCGGGGGTCTCTTCAAACATGTTCTGTTCACGACCGAACAGCGTCTCCAGTGACATCACCACCTTTTCACGGATCGAGTCGATCGGTGGGTTGGTGACCTGGGCAAACTGCTGGCGGAAGTAGTCGTAGGGCGAGCGGAGTTGCGTGGAGAGGACCGGCAGTGGGGTGTCGTCACCCATTGAGCCGGTCGCCTCCATGCCTGCCTCGGCAAGCACGCGCAGGATTTGATCGCGCTCTTCAAAGCTCACCTGGAAGAGCTTCTCATAGACAGCGAACTGATCCTGGGTGATCGACTGTGCACCATCCTCCTCTTCGGTGAGGCTCGACTCAAGGCGCTTGGTGAACTGCTGTAGCCACGCTTTATAAGGCTGTGCACCCTTGAGACGGCTGTCGATATCTTCAGGGCGCAGTAACTCGCCGGTTTCGGTATCGGCAGCAATCATCTGTCCCGGCTTGAGGCGGCCTTTTTCAACCACATCCTCGGGGTTGTAGTCGTATACACCGATCTCTGAGGCGAGGGTGATGTGACGATCCTTGGTGATCACGTAGCGCGCAGGGCGCAGGCCATTGCGATCGAGTGAGCAGGCCGCGTAACGACCATCGGTCAGTACCACACCTGCTGGACCGTCCCACGGCTCCATGTGCATCGAGTTGTACTCATAGAAAGCACGCAGATCGGCATCCATCGTCTCAATGTTCTGCCAGGCCGGTGGAATTAGCAGGCGCATGGCGCGGAACACTTCCATGCCACCCGCGAGCAGCGCTTCGAGCATGTTGTCGAGGCTATTAGAGTCGGAACCACTCATTGAAACCAGTGGACGGACGTCCTCCATCGGCAGTAGTGGTGTTTCAAACTTGTGACCACGTGCGACCGACCAGTTGCGGTTGCCCTGTACGGTGTTGATCTCACCGTTGTGCGCCAGATAGCGGAACGGCTGAGCCAGGCGCCACTGTGGCCAGGTGTTGGTTGAGAAACGCTGGTGAAAGACGCAGGTGGCCGATTCCAGGCGCTCATCGTTGAGATCCTGGTAGAAGATCGGTAGGTTGGCCGGCATCACCAGACCTTTATAAGAGATCACGCGGGAGGAGAGCGTAGGGAGGTAGAAGACCTCATCGTTCTCCTGAATCGTCTTTTCGCTACGGCGGCGGGCGATGTAGAGGTGACGTTCGAACTGCGTCTCATCCATCGAATCGGGCGCGTTGATGAAGATCTGCTCAATCACTGGCAGGCTCTTCAGTGCCTCTTCACCACAGGCGGAGCTGTCGGTGGGAACCATACGCCAACCGGCGACACTCAGTCCCTCGGCAGTCAGCTCAGTTTCGAGTTGCTGGCGCGCCTTGGTGGCGAGTGAGGCGTCGGTGCTGAGAAAGACCATGCCAGCGGCGTAGAGAGTGCTGAGGTTGATGTCGCTCTCGGCAGCCACGGCACGCAGGAAGCTGTCGGGTTTTTTCATCAACAGGCCGCAACCATCACCGCTCTTACCGTCAGCGGCAACAGCGCCACGGTGGGTGAGGCGGGCCAGCGCGCCGATGGCGGTCGTGACCAGTTTGTGGCTCGGTTTACCGTCCATATGGGCGATAAGGCCGAAGCCGCAGTTGTCTTTTTCGAAGCTGGGGCAGTAGAGCCCGGTCGATTTCTCGTCTAATTTATTCACGGTATATCGCCGCTATCTTAATGATTCTTAAGGTTCTGCCGGATGTTGTTGCGTACCACGCACACAGTAAAAAACTGGTCTGGCTAGCGCCGCACCCGGGACAAAAGGCAGAACAGTATACTCATGAGGGGCTTGTGGTTCAATTTTGGTGGCTAGAGCTGGCGCACCGATATGGCGCATGGGCTAGGGGTGTTTTCTGATCTCGGCATGTACTGAGGCGAGACTGCGTGGCCAGGGTGTATAGCGGTTGAGTGAAACGGGAAGGCGGGTTTTGGCTGCCTGTGCCGCTTCATAAGAGGGGTAGAGTCCATACAAAAGAGCAAACCACGGTTTGCCATTCTTGATGGTGGCGAAGTAGGCGGCCTGCTGCTCAATACGATGTTCTTGAATGTAGTCGATCACCGACTGCTCATTTTCAACCCCGAGTAGCTGTAGGGCGTAGGCTGTTGGACGCTGTGCCAAGAGCCACTCCTCAGTGTGGTAAGTGAGTGTGGCAGTGGTTGGTGTGGTAGCTGGCGGTGGTTTGTTCGTTACTGCAATGGGCGCAGGCGCCGTGTCGGTGATGGACGGTGCTGAGGGGAGGGGCTTGGCCGTGCTGGACTTGATGCTAGTAGGCGCTGGTGGCTCTACAGGCTCAGGTTCAGGCGCAGTGCGTAGAATCGGTTGAGGTGCTGGTGTGATGCTCGTGCTTTCGACTGGACGGGAGATTGACTGGCTTTGGGATGTGGTCGGGTCATTAGTTTGTGCACTACTCTGCTCGACATTGAAGAGCTGATTGATCTGTTTTTGAAAGATCAGAATGGTACCGACGGCAATAACAAGCGCACCGATAAGAAGATAACGGCCTATTGGACCGCTCTTCTTGTGGCGTGGAGTGTCGATTGTTTCCGTTGCTGGTGTCGAGGTGGGCGCCATCATCTCGATCATCTGTTGCGCCAGAGTGTTTAGCTTGCCAGGCAACCCCTCAGATTGCTGATGAAGCTGTTCGATCTGTGCGGCGCTGAAGGGTAGGTCGCCACTGCGCCCAGCGGCGCGCAGGTGGGCCTGCAGATAGTCACGTAGCTGTGCCGAGTCCATTGCTGGAAGTTCCACAACCTGTGGGCCTTCAGGTAATAGAGCTGCTACTACAGGTGTTGCGAGTGTCGTTTCGAGCGATGGTTCACCGCAAAGTATGAGAGTTGCCGTTTTGTCATCGCTTTCATGATGGCTGTCGGTGATCTGTAGTAGTGCAATGACCGAATCGACTGGCAATAGGTGTGCTTCATCAACCACGATGACTGGGCGCTCACCGTCACGAGAGATGTCGGTCAGTCGCTCATTGAGCTGCTCGAATGTGTTGTTCTCTTTCAGTCCAAAACAGCGATTCAGTTCACTGACGATCCCATCGGCGCTCGTCGAGAGTGTCGCTTCAATACGACACGTCTGCCAATTATCCTCAGCGCGTTTGATAAACTGTTTGAGCAGTGTGGATTTGCCGCTGCCATGTAAGCCTTTTAAGAACAGCTGACGCTGGCTGAATTGCGTGAGGTGCAATAGCAGGTCGAGTCGTTGTGTGGTTATGGCATGGCTGTGAAACTTCGGCTGGTTGAGATCGGTAAAAGGGGCATGGTTAAGGCCGAAATAGGCGAGGTAGGTAGATTGGTCACCTGAGTCTGGATTCATTTCGGTGCTACCTGTCCCTGGAGAAAGACGACGCTGAAACCACGTTTGATCTGTGCATCACGTGATTTTAATAGCGCCTCCTCAGCCTGTTCAATGGTGTCGTAGTGTTCTCGCTTAACGCGCCCAGATGAGCCCTGGTTACCCCATTCGCGGATCACGTTCCATCCCTCGATAAGATCCTGCTGCAAGATTAGGTGATAGAAGCGTGGTGGCGTGCTCTCGGCTGCCGGGGTCTGCATGTAGATACGCATGGCTCAGTTTTACTCAGCTTTGTGTATCGATATGTATGTTGGTAGCTGTTCTCATCGAGCTGATCGACCGTCTGTAAATAACCTGCCCATGATATGTGAAATATAGCTTGATCGCGACAGATTGAATCAGGTGAGATGCGAGGGATTGAAGATGCGTTCATATTCAACAATGGCGTAACGATCGGTCATGCCGGCGATATAGTCAGCCACGGCACGAGCGCGCCCGGCATCGCCCTCAGTCTGTAGTAGCTCGGCAGCATTTTGTTGCTGTTCATCGGGCAGCAGGCGTGTATCACTGAAGAAGGCTTCGAAGAGAGAGCTAATGATGGTGTGTGCCTTAGCGCTCATACGGTGTACACGGAAGTGGCGGTAGAGACCCTGGCGTAAAAAACGCTTAAGATCACGGTTCTTTTCCACCATCTCATCGCTGAATCTGATTGTGGCCTGCTTTTGGGAGCGCACATCATCGAGAGAGGCAGGGTTGCTCTGTTCGAGACTATCTTTGCCGGTTTGGATGAGGT
This sequence comes from Solemya pervernicosa gill symbiont, assembly GCF_002020875.1. NCBI lineage: Bacteria > Pseudomonadati > Pseudomonadota > Gammaproteobacteria > Solemya pervernicosa gill symbiont. Next base: position 33,791 of record NZ_MPRL01000001.1, read on the forward strand.
CGAGAACCTGGCGATTAATTAAACGCCTGACAATCTCGTGGATGGTGCGCCGTTCAGAGAGCCCCGGATGCTGCTGCTTGACCTCATCGTATTGCTCACGAAACAGCTCAATTTCGCATAGTGACTCCATCGTGATCAGGCCGGAGCGGAGTCCATCATCGACATCATGACTGTTGTAGGCGATCTCATCGGCAAGGTTGGTCAGTTGAGCTTCGAGACTTGGTTGCTGTTTATTGATAAAGCGGACGGCAACATCGCCAAGTGTGCGTGCATTTTCAAGTGAGCAGTGTTTGAGAATGCCCTCTCTTGTTTCGAAACAGAGGTTGAGACCGCGGAAATCGGCATAACGATCCTCGAGTTGGTCAACAACACGAAGTGATTGCAGATTGTGCTCAAAGCCCCCGAAGTTCTGCATGCATTCGTTGAGCGCATCCTGGCCTGCATGACCAAAGGGCGTGTGGCCTAGATCGTGTGCCAGCGCAATAGCCTCGGCCAAATCCTCGTTGAGCTGCATGACGCGGGCGATCGAGCGTGAGATCTGAGCTACTTCGATTGAGTGGGTCAACCGAGTTCGATAGTGATCGCCCTCGTGGTTAACAAAAACCTGAGTCTTATACTCGAGACGACGGAATGCGGTGGAGTGAATAATGCGGTCGCGATCACGCTGGAACTCACCCCGGCACTGTGGGGCCTCCTCATAGTGGCGTCTACCGAGTGTGTTGCTATCGTTGGTAGCGTAGGCGGCGAGTTTTTGCATCGAGTTAGGGTGTATCTCTATCGGTACGATGCTGGTAGTTGGCAACAGTGTTCTCAATGGTGTCAATGCCAAAATCAGAGGTAATAACCGCCTCTCCAATCGATCGAAGTAGCACTAGCCGGATGGCTCCATCTAAGACCTTTTTGTCGACCGACATCAATTCTATAAAACGTTTGCCATCCAATGTGTGTGGAGAGTGGACAGGTAATCGTGCAGCTATAAGCAGTGCCTCGACGCGTTCAACATCGGCATTAGTCAGCCAACCGAGTTGGGATGAGAGGTGTGCCGCCATGAGCATACCGATACCGACTGCCTCGCCATGTAACCAGGCACCGTAACCCATGCCGGTTTCAATGGCGTGTCCAAACGTGTGTCCCAGGTTGAGAATGGCCCTTACCCCACCCTCACGCTCATCTGCGGCCACGACTTCGGCTTTGATCTGACAGGAGCGTTCTATTGCGTAGCTGAGCGCGTCTGGGTCACGCCGCAATAATGCGGGCATGTTCTCTTCGAGCCAAACGTAGAATTCGGTGTCTCTGATGAGCCCGTACTTAATGACCTCGGCAATGCCTGCGCTCAGCTGGCGGTCGTCGAGAGTATTCAATGTGTTGATATCGGCGAGTACACAGGCGGGTTGGTGAAATGCACCAATCATGTTTTTCCCGAGAGGGTGGTTGACGCCTGTTTTGCCTCCTACCGATGAGTCGACCTGAGCAAGGAGCGTAGTCGGTATCTGTATAAAGGCCACGCCGCGTTGATAACAAGCCGCAGCAAAACCTGTCATGTCACCAACAACACCGCCGCCGAGCGCGATAAGTGTCACGCCGCGATCAAAGTGTTTCTCAAGGAGACGATCAAAAATGGTGTTTAGAATGTCAAGATTCTTGTGTTCTTCACCGTCAGGGAGAATCACTGATTCGACGGTGAAATTGGTGAGAGCACTTTTGACTTTATCGAGATAGATTGGAGCAACAGTTACGTTGCTGACAATCAGTACCTGCTTGCCACGGATATGCGGAATGTAATGGTTGGGATCAGAGAGTAGGTCGCTACCAATATGTATCGGGTAGCTACGATCACCAAGGTCTACAGTTAAGGTCTTCATGTGGGTCGTTTAGTTAAATGGATGTCTAAGAGTAGTTGATATTGTCTGACCACTCAAAAAAAGCTTAACGCTGAAAGGCTTCAGGTAGCTCAGAAATGATCGCTTTGACGACATTTTTCACATGTTTACCATCAGTTTCGATGATGAGGTCGGCTACTTCTCGATAGAGTGGATCGCGAGTGGCCATTAGCTCTTCAAGTTTTTTACGAGGATCTTCAGTCTGTAGTAGGGGGCGGTTTTTGTCTCTCGATGTTCTTCTTAGCTGTTGGTTGACTGAGGTCTTTAGGTATATCACAAAGCCGGTGTTACGAAGGTTCTCGCGGTTTTCAGGGGAGAGCACCGCGCCACCACCAGTCGCCATCAGTATTGGGCATTTATCCGTGAGATCTGCGATAACGGCGGACTCACGTTTCCTGAAGCCAGCTTCGCCTTCAAGTTCAAATATGAGCGGAATATCGGCTCCCGTACGTTTGATAATCTCGTTATCACTATCAAGGAACTCAACATTGAGGCTTTTAGAGAGCTGTTTACCAATGGTGGATTTTCCAGCTCCCATTGGGCCAACCAGATATGTGTTGAATGTTATGCCCATGCCAGAAAATTCCATACCATGAAAAGCACGTGGCCGCTTCATCAGCGTTGTGCATATGGATCGGTCCCGTTTGTTTTAAAGGGTGTTCTTAAAAGTCAGATGATCGTTGCTTGAGTATTTTTGGCGTTACAAAAATCAGAAGTTCACGTTTGTCGTCTGTATTTTCGTTGCTCTTAAAAAGCACGCCAACAACTGGGAGATCACCAAAAAATGGAACCTTGCTTTCGGTTTTGGTTTTATCGTGCTCGTAGACACCGCCGAGTACTACTGTTTCTCCGTTGCCAACAAGAACGTTTGTGATTATCTCTCGGGTGTCGAGTGGAGGTACGCCAAGTACACTGCGAGCGAAGTCAGGACTGTCCTTGCTAACTTTTAGATCCATCATAATTCGGTCGTCTGGTGTGATGTGAGGTGTTACGTCAAGTTGTAGTACTGCTTCTTTGAAGGTAACGGAGGTGGCTCCACTGGAGGTGGCTTCCTGATAGGGGATTTCCACACCTTGTTTGATGCTGGCCTGTGTCTGGTCAGAAGTGACAACCCTTGGGTTAGAGACGACTTCGCCTTTACCCTCCGCCTGCATTGCTTGTAACTCAAGGTCTATAAGATAGTTTGACCCAAGTAGTGCAAAGGCTATGGTCCCAACTGCACCACCAATTGGTGTGTTACTAATAGATCGATTGTCCAATGTCGGTACAGACACGGGAAGTGAGACGCCATTGCCTGGGATTTGCTGGCCTGAGCCTACCATGGAGTCAGCGCCCGCTCCTGAGCCGGTAACAGCTAGTGTGTTATTGCCGCCGATGTCATCGCTTACGACGCCTGAGTAACCAAGTTTGGTGCCGAGGGCTTTTGAGAAGTCATTGCTTGCCACAACAATTCTTGATTCGATCATTACCTGTCTTACAGGAATGTCGAGCTTGGCAATAACGCCGCGTATTTCGGCTAGCTTATCTGACGTTTCTTGCACAAGAAGGATGTTGGTTCTGTCGTCAACGCTAACACTTCCTCTTCCAGAGAGAAGGTTCTTTGATTCTGACTTGAGTAAGCTGGAAATATCAGATGCCTTGGCGTAATTGATTTGAATGAATTCAGTACGCAATGGAGCAAGCTCAGTTATCTGTTGTGCAGCTTCGAGCTCTAGTTTTTCACGTGCGGCAATTTCAGCAGCTGGCGCGACCATAACGACATTGTTTGTCTGGCGCATGTCTAGGCCTTTGCTCTTAAGTATAATGTCTAATGCTTGGTCCCATGGGACATTCTGAAGGCGTAGCGTCAGGTTTCCACGTACGGAATCGCTAACGACGATGTTCAACCCAGTAAAGTCGGCTATTAGTTGCAAGATTGCACGTACTTCAATGTTTTGGAAGTTTAGTGAAAGCCGTTCGCCCTTGAACTCCTTTTCACGTTTTGTTGCGATCTCCTCTTCACTTAGAGGGCGGAATTCAACCGTATATGTGTTATCAGTTTGGTAGCCGGAATGTTCATAGTCACCTACGGTGGTGACGGAAAGGCGGGCGTTGTCGCGAAGATTGATTGTTTCTATGAACTTCACGGGGGTGGCAAAGTCCACCACATCAAGACGTTGTTGTAATTGTTCGGGTACGTTGTTTTCAATGAAGTCAACGACCACCTTTCCACCTTCAAGATGCATGTCGATGGGCGTGGATGGATTCGAAAGTTTAATTACTATTTTCCCTTCGCCGTTATCACCCCTCCGAAAATCAACGCTCTCTATTTCGTCGCGTTCATTATTAATGGCTGGATGGGCGGGAAGCTTGTCTGGTGTTGTGTGGGTAGTTTGTGTTGTTTGGTTTGATGCGCTGCTGGTGATAGTTAAGACTACTTTGTTGTCAGTTACATTTGTTTCGTACGGGGTAAGTTCGGTAAGGTTTAGCACGACACGTGTGCGCCCCTGTGCTTCTGCGATTCTGATGCTCTGCACTGTGCCGATTGCCACATCAAGGCTGTTTTTGTTGGTTGCATTCGATACGCCTGAAAAATCAAGTGCAATTCTAGCGGGGTGGTTTGTTGTGAAGCTACGAGGTGTAGTTGCTGCTTCTGAGAGCGTTAGGGTTAGCTGTATTCTGTCACCTGACAGCGCAGAATAATCTATACCAGTAAGCGTGTTCTGCGCAGATGCAGTAACGCTAGAGCTGATAAGCAACAAAAAGGCAACAATGGCTGAGGTTATATGCCCGAGTGAGGTTCTTAAATTCTTTTTTGTCATTTGGTTCACAGTCATGGATGGGTTGTTAGTAGCTTGATTGGCTGTCATCTCTATTCCCCGAAAACTATTCGCTTAGCGCCAGTGATGCTGGGCGTTCAACCCATGCGCCGAGTCCGTCAGGCGCAATTTCTGTTAGCTCGATAGAATCATCGTTAACACCGATAATTTTGCCGTGATTACGCCCTAAGTAGTTGCCTTTGTGTACGCGATGTATTGTGCCATCACTGGCCTTGATTAATGCCCATAGCTGACTTTGCTGTTGTAGTGTTCCAACCATTCTGAGTGTGTCGAGTGAGAATGCTTCCAAGGTCTCCCTTGGTCTGTTTGGATCGGGGCTAATTCCATTGTTAATGTTGGTTGAGATTTCGGGTTCCTTTTCCACTTCTGGTTGAAATGGACTTCTCATCTCAAACGCGTTGTACGAAAATGTTTCATAGGGTTTTGGCTGTGGGAGCGGTTCGATTGCGCCGCCAGGTCTTGCCTTAATATTTTCTGCGTAGTTGCGCAACTCAGGCATGTTGTTGTTGGTACAGCCCGAGAGTAAAAAGAAAGAAAGCAGCGCCATCATCCACAATGGTTTTATGTATGGGTATCTGGTGATCATCGCGTTTCCTCAAGATACCGGTAGGTCTTGGCTCGAGCTGTCATGACAAGCATGTCTTTTGACTTGTGAGGCGAAATTCCAATGTCGTGAAGAGTGACAATTCTAGGGAGTGCGGCAATCCCGCTGGCGAATTCACCAAAATCATGGTACTGACCAACGACTTTGATGCTAATTGGGTGCTCAACGTAGAACTCTCTATTAACCTCTTTCGTTGGTTTAAAAAGCTCGAACTCAAGGCCGCTAGCCAAACCTGTCTGAGAAATATCGATTAATAGATCTGCTATCTCTGCCTTGTTTGGTAGTTGACGAAGAAGCGCTCCGAATGTCAGTTGCATCTCTGCAAGTTGTTCCTTGTAAGCGTTTAAATTGGCAGCCTTTCTTTGCTTGAACTCAAATGCCTTCTTTAGGTCGATCTCCTTTTTTTGCACTTTTTCAAACTCAATAATTTGGTGTTGTGTGTCGAACCAATAGCCAGCAAACAGCAGTGCACCGCAAATGAGCATTATAACAATAGCTTTAATAGCAAAAGGCCATGCGCCAAAGTCATTGTCTAGATTTCGAATTTCTTCAAGCGTCATTGTTTGTTACCTGCTTGATTCTTTTTCTCTATTTGAGTGGCGCTTAATTTAAAGTTGTTTATGCGTCCAGGACCTGATTCTTGGCCAGTGATGATCGATAGTTTGGGAGATCCAATCCAGTCTGATGTGTCGATGTTTCTCATGTATGCTGATACACGAGCATTGGATTCTGCTGTTCCATTCATCGCCAAGCCTTTTCCCTTTTGCGATACGTTATTCAAATAGACGCCGTCTGGAAGTGTGCGAACTAGTTCGTCGAATAGGTGAACGACCTGTGGTCGACTATTTTGTAGTTGTTGGATGATCTCCATTTTTTGGATAAGGCGACTCTTAGTTTCTTCAAGCACCTTAATCTCAGCGATTTTTTTATCGAGCAGCTTTATTTCGGACGAAAGATAGTTGTTTCGTTCCTGTTGGCCCTCAATTAGGCTTTGAGCATAGGTGTGCATATAAAAGAAGGCGGCGCCCGTGATAAGAGCTGCGATAACGCCGGAAGCTATAAATCGCTGCTGTCGCTCTTTGCGTAGTTCTTCACGCCAGGGGAGTAGATTGATATGTGCCATCAGTCAAAGCTCCTCATAGCAAGGCCGCAGGCGATCATAAGTGCGGGGGCGTCGTTACCGAGAACCTGTGGTTTGACCTTGGAGGCCAGGGACATATTTGCAAACGGGTTTGCGATACTGGTTGGAGTGCCGATGCGTTCAGCGATCAACTCATCAATGCCAGGGATGGAGGCACTACCACCAGCGAGTACGATATTATCTACGCTGTTGTATTGGCTGGAGGAGAAGAAGAACTGTAAAGAGCGGCTGACCTGTTGGGTCATCGCTTCCTTGAACGGCTCTAGGGCCTCCATTGCGTAGTTGTCAGGAAGGCCACCCTGTCTTTTGGCCATGCCCGCCTCTTCATAGGAGAGACCGTAGCGGCGCATAATCTCTTCGGTTAGCTGCTTTCCACCAAAGACCTGCTCGCGGGTATAAATAGTCCTACGATTGTGCAGCACACTCAGTGTTGTCATGGTGGCGCCTACGTCGATAACGGCGACGGTACCCTGCCCTTCGTCGGGGAGTTGATCGGCGATCAGGCCGAAGGCGTTTTCCATGGCATAGGCTTCAACATCAATAATCTTGGCGTTAAGGCTGCCGGTTTCGATGGCTTCTACTCGGACATCGATATTCTCGCTGCGTGATGCAGCTAGGAGCACATCGACCATCTCTTCATCTTTCTCGGTACGACCCAGCACCTCAAAGTCGAGGTTGACCTCTTCGAGCGGGAATGGGATGTACTGATCGGCTTCCATTTCGATTTGACCGACCAGTTCGTCATCGCTGAGGTTCCCTGGCATGGTGATTACTTTGGTAATCACTGCGGAACCTGATACAGCGGCGGCGATGTTCTTCTGGCGCGTGCCTGAGCGTTTTACGGCCTTCTTGATTGCATCACCTACAGCGGACACATCGGTGATGTTTTTCTCAACAACGGAGTTGGCAGGAAGGGGTTCGACCGCATAGCTTTCAACGCGATAGCGTTTTCCGCTTTTGCTGAGCTCAAGGAGCTTTACAGCCGTGGAACTAATGTCCAGGCCGAGCAGTGGGGTCTTCTTTTTGCTAAAGGGCAGCGCGAGACTCACGTTTTTTCCTTATATTATGTGTGTTTGCATTATTCCCTTCTGGCAATTAAATACCATAGTTGAATATAAATCAACAACTAAGTTCGAATAGTGAATGCAGTTGTTTAAGTTTATTATGCAACTGCAAAGGGTGTGTAACTTAGCTAACGTAACACCGTATAATGCAAATTTGCTGGTAAGTCTAGTTTCTACGTGTACTCTCATAAATCACTACCTGTGGCCGATAAAAGATAGATGAAAACGTTATTAAAGCTATTGCGCGGTCTATTGCTCTTCATTATTGGTGCCTCAGTGATAGGAATGGCGGCTATTTTTGCGGGCTACTCCTACCTCTCTCCTAAGCTACCTTCTACCGATAGTCTCAAGGATGTGCAGTTGCAGGTCCCGATGCGCGTCTACTCTAAATCTGGCGCCTTGATTGCTGAATTTGGCGAGAAGCGACGGACGCCAGTCACTTTTGCAGAGCTCCCTGAGCAGATGGTCAATGCATTTCTCTCGGCTGAAGATGATCGTTTCTTCGAGCATCCTGGCGTTGACTACCAGGGACTGCTTCGCGCTGGTATCTACCTGATACGTACCGGTGAGAAGGGACAGGGCGGCAGTACCATCACCATGCAGGTGGCGCGTAACTTTTTCCTCAGTAGAGAGAAGACCTATCTTCGTAAAATCAATGAGATATTGTTGGCGCTAAAGATTGAGCGTGAGTTGAGTAAGACGGACATCCTGGAGCTCTATCTCAATAAGATCTATCTCGGAAATCGTGCCTATGGTGTGGAGGCAGCTGCACAGGTCTACTACGGCAAGCACATCGGTGAGCTATCGCTGGCACAGATCGCAATGATCGCCGGCCTACCTAAGGCACCCTCTCGTTACAATCCGATTGTTAATCCCAAACGCGCTCTGCAGCGAAGAGGTTATGTATTGGGAAGAATGCGCTCGCTTGGTTTCATTACTGAAGAGGCATTTAAGGAGGCCGTTGTTGAACCTGTTTCGTCATCGCTGCATGTCGTAAAACCTGAGATTGAAGCGCCTTACGTTGCAGAGATGGTTCGTGCTGAGATGTTCAGCCAGCATGGCAAAGGTATTTACACTAGCGGATTGAATGTTTTTACTACCCTCGACGATCGTCGTCAGCGTGCTGCCAACGTAGCATTTCGCAATGCGCTCATAGCCTACGATCAGCGCCACGGTTTCCGCGGTGCCGAACGTCATGTCATGCTCAGAGGGGATGAGTCGGAGAGTGATTGGCAGCGTATGTTGTCCCAGACTCCAACTGTTGGTGGGCTTGCACCAGTGCTCGTAACAGGTGTGCAGGAACAGCAGGTTACGCTCTACTCAGTCGTTGAGGGTGAGGTTGTGATTGACTGGAAGGGGCTTTCGTGGGCGCGCCCTTATATCGATGATAATCGTGTTGGCGCAGAACCAAAGCTTGCCGAGGATATTCTGAAGGTGGGTGATGTTGTCCGGATCGCTAAGGCCGAAGATGGCAGCTGGCAGATGCGACAGATACCCGATGTCTCAGGCGCGTTGGTGGCGTTATCGCCTGAGAATGGCTCACTGCAGGCGCTGGTTGGTGGCTTTGACTTCTATCAGAGCAAGTTTAATCGCGCTGTACAGGCGAAGCGCCAACCTGGCTCCAACTTCAAACCCTTTATCTACAGCGCAGCCCTTGGAAAGGGTTACACCGCGGCGAGTCTGATCAATGACGCCCCCGTTGTCTTTGAGGATGCGGCGCTGGAGAGCGCCTGGCGACCCGAAAATTATAGTGGCAAATTCTTCGGTCCAACCCGGCTCAGATTTGCGCTGACAAAATCTCGTAATCTGGTCTCCATACGCCTGCTGCGCGCAATTGGTGTCAACTACGCGATTGACTATGTGAGCAAGTTTGGTTTTGACGGTGATCGTCTGCCGCGTAATCTGTCGCTATCACTCGGTAGTGGCACTGTAACGCCTCTCGAGTTAGTGACGGCCTACGCGATCTTTGCCAATGGTGGATATCGCGTTGAGCCCTACTTCATCTCACGCATTGAAAAGTCGAATGGCGAAGTTGTCTTTAGTGCTAAGCCTGCGACGGTCTGCCGCTGGTGCGAAGGGCAGAGTGATGGTGGGGAGATGAAAGCGATTGAGGTGAGTGAAGTTGCTCCTCAGCCAGATGCTGTGCCTGTGGAAGAGCCACTGGTGAAGCCTGAGAATATTGCAGAGAGTGTTGTCTCCCCGCAGATTGTCTACCTAATGAATACCATTATGCGTGACGTCGTTCAGCGCGGAACAGGACGACGTGCACTCACCTTGGGACGTAAGGATCTTGCTGGAAAGACGGGTACGACAAATGACCAGCGTGACGCCTGGTTTAGTGGTTTTAATCACGCCGTCGTGGCTACCGCCTGGGTCGGTTTTGATCAAGTGCGCCCACTTGGAAATCGTGAGACCGGTGGGCGTGCCGCACTGCCGATGTGGATCGATTTTATGCGGGAGGCGCTAGATGGAGTGCCAGAGCAGCCTCTGGAGCAGCCCTCAGGTCTGGTCACGGTACGTATCGATCCAAAGACCGGTATGTTGGCAACCAGTGGTCAGCCTGGCGCAATGTTTGAGACCTTCCGTAGCGAATATGTGCCCAAGGCTGAAACGATTGGCGTTTCGGTGCAAAGTGGCAGCGAGACGACAACCGAAGAGGAGCCCCTGTTCTGATTCGTGTAACAGAGGGTGTTTCGCATCACTTCCCACCACTCCAATAAAGAGCTACGCATGCGCGCACAGATTGCGCAGGATGCGGCGCGCATTATGGCGGAAGAGGGGGTCAACGACTTTCATGCTGCAAAGCGCAAAGCCGCAGCGCGACTGGGAGCATCGGATACTCGTAATATGCCGCGAAATGTCGAAATTGAAGCCGCGCTACGTGACTATCAGCGCATCTTTCAAGGTGACAGTCATGCCGCATCCCTCGAACGGCTTAGAGAGAGTGCACAGCAAGCGATGCGCTACTTCGAGCAGTTCCAGCCACGCCTGTTCGGCTCGGTGTTGAAGGGTACAGCCGGTGGCCACTCTGATATCAATCTACAGCTATTTGCTGACACCCCCGAAGAGGTATTGCTCTTTCTGATGGAGCAGGAGGTTCCGTTTGAGTCGGGTGAGCGCATGCTGCGTTTCTCAGAAGAGCAGGAACAGCTCTTTCCTAGCTATCGAATCCTGGCCAATGAGGTCTCAATTGAGCTGGTAGTTCTACCGCTCAAGGCGATACGGCAACCACCTTTAAGTCCCGTTGATGGTCGCCCGATGGAGCGTGCCTCACTGAACCGGCTGACTGCTCTGATGGTACAGGAGGAGGCCGAGCTACCAGGCTAGACTGGGCAGGCCGGGTAGTTGTCGGGATAGGCCGACTGTGCCGCGCCACTCTCAACAGCCGCCTTGGCAACCGCAGGCGGAATCCATGCCATCAATCGTGGGTCGAGCGGCGTTGGGATAATGTAGTCAGGACCAAAAGTCATCTGTTCAACCTCGTATGCCTTCAATACCTCGTCGGGGATTGGCTCGTGTGCCAGAGCGCGTAATGCATGCACAGCGGCAATCTCCATTTCACGATTGATAGTCTGGGCGTGCACATCGAGTGCACCGCGGAAGATGAAGGGGAAGCCGAGGACATTATTAACCTGGTTGGGGTAGTCACTGCGCCCGGTGGCAATGATCAGATCATCGCGCACCGTTCGTGCCAGCTCGGGTGAGATTTCCGGATCAGGGTTGGAGAGTGCAAACAGCACCGGTCTTGGTGCCATTGCCAGCAGCATCTCTTCGCTGACCAGATTCGGCCCGGAGACGCCGATCAGTACATCGGCATCGGTCATCGCATCGAGCAGGGTTCTTTTCTCGGTATCGATGGCAAAGGGCTGTTTGTATTTATTCAGGTCATTGCGATCAGTGTGGATGACGCCATTGCGATCAACCATCAGCAGGTTCTCGCGCTGTGCGCCGAGCGATAGTAGTAGCTTCATAGAAGCGATCGCTGCAGCGCCAGCACCGAGGCAGGTGATGCGTGCGCTCTCCAGTGTCTTACCCTGCAGTTCTAGTGCATTGAGCAGACCTGCGGCGATGATGATTGCTGTGCCGTGTTGATCATCGTGGAAGACGGGAATGTTGAGTCGCTCGCGCAGCTGTTGTTCGATCTCAAAACAGCGGGGAGCAGCAATATCCTCAAGGTTAATACCGCCGAAGGTTGGTGAAATGCGCACGACTGTTTCGACAAACTCATCGCACTTCTCGGCATCGACCTCAATATCAAAAACATCGATATCGGCAAAGCGCTTGAACAACACTGCTTTACCCTCCATCACCGGTTTGCTGGCGAGAGCACCAGTGTTACCCAGACCAAGTACCGCAGTGCCGTCGGTAATCACGGCAACCAGATTACCCTTGGCGGTGTATTTGTAGGCGGCAGCTGGGTCGGTGGCGATGGCGCGTACAGGCTCGGCAACGCCGGGTGTGTAGGCGAGTGCCAGATCGTGCTGACTCAGGCAGGGCTTGGTCAGCTGAATGGCGATCTTACCCGCCGTGGGAGTGGCGTGGTATTCGAGCGCCGCCTCTTTATAGTCGTGTGGCATGGATGAATTCCAGTGTATTTATAGCTTAGCGGACCAGCTTGATCAGTGTGCCGGGTTTGGGTTCGCCGTCGGGGTAGAGGGCGTTGAGTAGTCTCAGCTGCTCCTCGGCGTGCTCGGGGATTGGACTCTTAGCTGCCAGTGAAGAGAAGCGATCCTTGCTGTTGGCTGTACGAATGTGAAGTTGCTGCGGTTGAGCGAGCTGGTGTTCACGGTTACTCAGGGTGTGGAACGAGCGGGCCGTGTTGAGAAATTGCTGATCATAACGATAGGGTTTTTTGCTGCCCTTGGCCGCTCCCTTGAAGATATAGGCGTTGCGATCATGGTAGAGCACGGTGATGCGTCCCTTGCGTTTGCCGTAGGGGGTGCTCAGTTGAGTAATGGCGGTGTAACCGCGCAATCCTTTATGGTCGATCTGCTCGCCGTGTTGCAGCTTCTTTAGGCCTAGTCGTTTTGTTATGAAGGCGCGTGGTTCGATGCGACGATTGATGTCCTGCATCTTGAGTGAGAACCAGCCATCATTGGCTGCCGATTTGGCCACCAGCTCATCGCTGCGATTCTCGACCTTCCAACCCTTCGGCAGGTCCAGACCGATATCGAGGTCAGTGTGGTAGAAGCGGTTATTACGCACCACCCCCTGATCGGCGCTGGGGCCAAAGACCAGCCCCTCGAGATGCTGCTTGAAGGTATTGCTGCCATTTACGTATCCCTTGGTCTGATACTTTTTGGCGGCCTGCACTACCTTCTTGAAACGGTGATCATTCTCGGGATGGGTGGAGAAGAGGCCGTGGTAGGCGCGTGGCTCGCGTTTCTCCTCTTTCGCGCGCAGTTTCTCAAACAGCTCCTGGTTTTTTAAGACGCTGACCACCCGAATCATCGCATTAGGGTCGTAGCCGCTTCGGGCCAGGTACTCAGCGCCGAGTCGATCCGACTCCAGCTCATGTTCACGTCCGTAACCTCGGACGACAGCGGTGCCGATCACATTGGCCAGGCTTTGGGCGCCGGACACGCCGACGCGTGAGGCGACAACAGAACCGAGTAGGCCGGTGGCGGTAGCAGTACTATGACGCCGAACAGAGTGGCGGGCGGTGACGTGCCCAATCTCGTGACCAAGGACGGCGGCCAGCTCGGCCTCGGAGTTGAGGTAGGCGAGCAGGCCGCGAGTGATGTAGATGTAACCACCCGGCAGGGCGAAGGCGTTGACGTCAGTGCTGTCGACGAGCGTGAAGCGGAATACCAGATTACTGCGATGGCTCGATTTGGCTAGCTTGTCGCCAATGCGCTGAATATAGCGCTGTAGCTCAGGGGCATCGTAGGGTTTGTACTGTTTCAGCACCGACTGGTGATACTGGCGCCCGAGTGCGATCTCCTGATCTTCACTCATCAATACAAAATCCTGCGCACCCGTCACCGGATTGGTTGAGCAGGCGCCCAGCAGAATGAGAGGCAGCAGCAGTGCGGCTAACAGGTAACGCTTGATGATGAGGTGTGAGGGTGTCTGTCTCATGTTTCTATGGACTGGTTGATGGCCTGCTCTCAAGAGGTGTCATGGGTGAAAGTGTAGGAACAGAAGCTGTGTAACCGCAAGCGTGGCGGCTGCCCATTTTCATGGAGGTGGGTGGTGCTAATCAACCACTGAGAGTGGGAGGGATTTATCGCGAGAGTTTTGAGCAACAAAAAAGGGCGCCGAGGCGCCCTTTTTCACGATGATTTTGTGCTTATCGACCGTACTTGTTACGGAACTTGTCGATACGACCGCCGGTGTCGAGGATCTTCTGCTTGCCAGTGTAGAAGGGGTGGCATTGTGAGCAGACTTCGATTTGCAGATCCTTACCAACAGTTGAGCGCGTGGTGAAGCTGCTACCACAACTGCAGGTTACGTTTACATCGTTGTAAGCGGGATGGATGTCCGATTTCATTTCTGTAGCCTCTGTCTGTTTCTATCCGCTTCCAACGCTTTGGAGGCGGCCCATCGGCCTGATGCCGATCGCAAGGCGGAGGATTGTACGTCAACAGAACCCGGACGACAAGGGCAGGGCCGATTAATGCTTTTTAGGCTCGCGAGGGTGGTAGCGAATGACCTTCGCCTTCGGTAGTTGTCGGTATTGGCCATCGGGTGGAGGGTTGCTAAGACTCGACATAGTTGCCAGCAGACCGCCTTCACCCAGCACGGTATTCATCATCATATCGTTGATCTTAACGCAGGCGCCTAGAGGTGATGAGGAGAGCCGTCGAATCTGATCAATACGCCACTGTAGGCGGCGCAGTCTGGTCTGGCTGCGACTGGCGCAACGGGAGATCTGTCCCTCGAGCAGTTCGCTTCGTCGCGCCTCAAAGGCGGCGGGATCGGCATTTGCCAGGTCTGACCACTCGTCGAAGTCTATGCGTGCTGACGCTGCTAAACCCATAGTAACTCTCCCGCACTAACGGACCGTCAAAGGGGTAAAAAATCCCCCTCCTTTGAAAATAACACATCACCGTGATGTTGCCAGTTATGCATGTAACCAATTGATTAAGCTGTGTTAATGGTCGCGTTTTGTGGGGTTTGTAGGGTGGGCAGTCCAGGTTTGGAAATTAGCTAACAAAGAGGCCGAGAAGCTCGTTGAGATGGAGTCTACCTGTCGCCGTAGGTTTGATCTGGTATTCATCCACTTCGATCAGGCCGCGATCTTGCGCGATCTGTAGTGGGGATGCGATAGAAGAGAGTTCAAGCCCAGTGCGCTGTTTAAATAGATCGAGTTCAAATCCCTGGTTGAGTCGGAGTGCATTCATCATGAATTCCAGTGCACGGTCTTCTAAGCTCAGGCGCGACTCACCGCTGATTACGCTGGAGCTGGTTGCCTGTTGTAGGTAGCTGCGAGGATGGCGTTGGCGCCAGCGCCGCAAAACAGTGTTAGCAGCGGTCAGCTTGGCGTGTGCGCCAGCACCAATACCAAGGTAGTCACCAAACTGCCAGTAGTTGAGGTTGTGGATACACTGCTGTGCTTCGCGGCTGTAAGCGGAGATTTCGTACTGCTGGTAACCGTGGGTATCGAGGAGTTCGATTCCAGACCGCTGTACGCGCCAGAGTGCATCGTCATCGGGCAGGGAGGGTGGAGGGGCGTGGTGGAAGGCGGTATTGGGCTCCAGGGTTAGCTGATACCAGGAGATGTGACCGGGATCGAGATCGATCGCCGTCTGTAGATCTCGCAGTGTCTGCGCCTGTGATGCACCAGGCAGACCAAACATCAGGTCGAGGTTAATACGCTCGAAACCTGCCCGCTGGGCGGACTCTACAGCGCGAACCGCCTCGTCCCTGTCGTGGATGCGACCGATACTCTTTAGTGCGTGGTCATCAAAGCTCTGTACCCCGATCGAGAGACGGTTAACACCGGCGCTGCGGTAGCCGCCGAAATGGTGCTGCTCAAGGGTTCCGGGATTGGCCTCCAGGGTAATCTCGATTTTATCGGCAAAGCGCAGTCGGTTCTCGAGCGCCTCGATGAGTCGGTCGATCTGCTCGGGAGCAAACAGCGAAGGGGTACCGCCGCCAAAGAAGATCGAGACGATCTCGCGTCCTGCCACCAGAGGTAGGTCGTGCTCAAGATCGGCCAGCAGCGCATCGATATATTCGTGCTGTGGGATCTTCTCCCCAGGCTCGTGCGAGTTGAAGTCGCAGTAGGGGCATTTACGCACGCACCACGGAAAGTGGACGTAGAGTGAGAGTGGCGGTAGCGCCAGCATGCTCATCAGAGATAGCGGGCGAGCATCCCCATCTCGCTGCCATCGGCAGGAAGCGGAATGCGCACCCGATAGTCGGAGCCGGGCGCCTCATCCATTGCGTTGCCCTTCATATCCTGCATCGACTCGAGCTTGAAACGGATGTTGCCGCTGGGGCGAATCAGCTCCAGCTCATCACCGACACCGAACTTGTTCTTAGCCAACACCTCAGTTAGGCCGCTCGCCTCGTCATGGCCAGTTATCTCGGCAACATACTGTTGGGTGGCGCTTTCGGAGCGGTTCTGGTGATAATTCTGTGTCTCAACGTGGGCGTGGCGATTGTAGAAACCGCTGGTGTAACCGCGACTGGCCAGGGCATCTAGATTTTCGACCAGATTGGGGTTGAAGGGACGACCCTCAACCGCATCGTCAATCGCCTGGCGGTAGATCTGCGCGGCACGCGCGGTGTAGTAGACCGACTTGGTGCGCCCCTCGATCTTCAGTGAGTCGACGCCGATCTCGACCAGTCGGTCGACATACTCCACTGCACGAAGATCCTTGGAATTCATGATATAGGTGCCGTGCTCATCCTCCATCACCGGCATCAACTCGCCCGGACGCTCCTTCTCCTCGATCAGATAGAGATCATCGGCCTGTGGATGACGCTCCTCTAGAGATTCGGGGGTATAGATCTGCACCGCATCGCCACTCTGATCCTCCTCGGCGGGTTTCACCTTGTAGTCCCAGCGGCAGGCGTTGGTGCAGCTCCCCTGGTTGGCATCGCGATGGTTGAAGTATCCGGAGAGCAGGCAACGGCCGGAGTAGGCGATGCAGAGCGCGCCGTGTACAAAGACCTCAAGCTCCATATCGGGGCAGCGCTGACGAATATCCTCAATCTCATCCAGCGAGAGCTCGCGCGAGAGGATAATTCGACTGACGCCGACCGACTTCCAGAAATTGACCGCCGCGTAGTTGACGGTGTTGGCCTGCACCGAGAGGTGGATCGGTATCTCTGGCCAACGCTCACGCACCAGCATGATCAGGCCGGGGTCGGCCATGATCAGCGCATCGGGTTTGAGCGCTGCCAGCGGCTCCATATCGGCCATGAAGGTGTCGACCTTGTTGTTGTGCGGCAGCAGATTACAGGCAACAAAGAGCTGCTTGCCGAGCATCCGCGCCTCATCCATGCCGATGGCCAGATTATCAAGGTCGAAGCTGTTGTTGCGCACCCGCAGGCTGTAGCGCGGCATTCCGGCGTAGACTGCATCGGCACCGAAGGCGTAGGCGTAGCGCAGGTGTTTGAGTGTGCCAGCGGGGGCGAGAAGTTCGGGGCGTCTATTCATGGCGAGAGGTCGTGTTTAACAGCGGCGTTGGCCGTAGGGCAGCGACTAGACGATTAGTCGTCCAGGCTGGTGTTGTTGGGAAGCAGGCTGTCAGGGATCATCTTGCCCTCTGCGGTCATGGTTTTTCGCACGCAGCGGTCCTGTTTAGTGCTCTTACAGTAGTTGTTTATCCAGATGTATTTAATATCGGAGTTGAAACGATCCCAAACGGGGCACTTGTCCAGATATTCGCAGTCACTCATCTCATTGGTACCTCGTCAGCTGACCCGCATCACAGATAGAAATTTCTGCAGCGCCTGTCCACGATGACTGAGTCGGTTTTTAATCTCTGCAGGCAGTTCCGCAGAGGAGCAATCCTGCTCGGGCACGTAGAAGACCGGGTCGTAACCGAAACCGTTCTCGCCATGAGATGTGTTCAGGATGCGGCCGTTCCATGTTCCCTGGCAGATGATCGGTGTAGGGTCCTCGGCGTGGCGCATGTAGACGATTACGCACTGGAAGCGAGCGCTGCGAAGATTCTGCGGAACATCCTGTAGGTCTGTCAGTAGCTTCTGCAGGTTCTGCTCATCGCTGGCACCGACGCCGGCAAAACGGGCCGAGTAGATACCGGGTGCGCCGTGCAGGGCATCGACCTCTAATCCCGAGTCATCAGCAAGCGCAGGCAGGCCGGTGTGCTGGGCGGCGTTGCGCGCCTTAAGAATGGCGTTCTCAACAAAGGTAAGGCCGGTCTCCTCGGCCTCGACCACTTCAAAATCGGATTGTGGTACTACCTCAAGGTCGATGTCGGCCAGTAGCTGATTGAACTCGCGTACCTTGCCGGCGTTTCCCGAGGCTAGAACGATCTTTTTCATAATGTTTCATCCAGTACCGCGCGCTGATGCGCAAGTAGCTCGCCAATGCCTTTCTCTGCCAGGGCCAACATCGCCTGTAGCTCACTCATGGAGTAGGGGTGACCTTCGGCGGTGCCCTGTACCTCGATGAAGTTGCCACTGTTCTCCATTACAACATTCATATCAGTCTCGGCGTTGCAGTCCTCATCGTAGTCGAGATCGAGTACTGGTGTACCTTCAAAGATACCGACCGAGACCGATGCGATCGCCGTGCGCATTGGATCTTTACTGATCTTCTTCTCGGCGATCAGGTGGCGTATGGCATCGACCAGGGCAACATAACCACCGGTGATTGAAGCGGTGCGGGTGCCGCCATCGGCCTGAATCACATCGCAGTCGATCATGATGCTGTGCTCACCAAGTGCCTTGAGATCAACGGCGGCACGTAGTGAGCGGCCGATCAGGCGTTGGATCTCCATGGTACGTCCCCCCTGTTTACCGCGTGCCGCTTCGCGACCCATACGTGAGCCGGTGGAGCGTGGCAGCATGCCGTACTCAGCGGTAACCCAACCCTGGCCCTTACCACGCAACCAGCCCGGCAGACGCTCCTCAACCGAGGCGGTGCAGAGCACCTTGGTATCACCAGACTCAACCAACACCGAACCCTCGGCGTGTTTGGTATATCGACGGGTGAAGTGGATCGACCTCATTTCATCGGGTTGACGACCGCTGGGTCGCATAGTTGATCTCTCTAGTTGGTTGCCAAGGGCGCAGAGTATATGCCAATCGGGCTGCTACTGGGTATGTTGGCGCACTTCGGATGCACGCAGTAGTGGCCGATCCCCGAAGGGCGGCTACTTGGGGTCGCCCATCTCGGAACCGTACTTATCGAGTGCCCGTTCGATCTCATCAAGTGCCTGGTCCAGAGAGCCGCCTTGTTGGCTTGGCGTTGGTTTTACTATCGGTTTTTCGGACTCTTCGGCGCTGTTGTTGGTGAGGTAGCGGAAGGCTATCAGGCTGATGTTGTCGCTGTGGGGGTAGCTGCTTAATTCGGCCTGGTCGGCGAGTTGATCGGCAGCCTGATCAAGGTCCTCCTCTTCGAGTGCCTTGATCAGAAGTGACTCTTTGAGGCTATTCCACAGACCGTCGGAGCAGAGCAGCAGCTCATCTCCCGGCTCAAGAGAGGCGCTATCGAATGCAGGAGTCTGTGCCGATTTGCTACCGCCGACACACTGCGTGACGGTGTTGCGCATCGGGTGGTGCTCTACCTCAGAGCGTTTGATTTTGCCGCTCCTGAGCAGGTCTTCGACGTAGCTGTGGTCGCGGGTGCGTACGATAATTTCACCGTCTCGAA
This sequence comes from Solemya pervernicosa gill symbiont, assembly GCF_002020875.1. Taxonomy (NCBI): domain Bacteria; kingdom Pseudomonadati; phylum Pseudomonadota; class Gammaproteobacteria; species Solemya pervernicosa gill symbiont. The sequence continues at coordinate 53,096 of NZ_MPRL01000001.1, forward strand.
GATAGTAGAGCCGGCTATCGCCAAGATGCGCCCAGCAGGCGTCGCTGCCCTGAATCAGGCAGATTACGGCGGTGGTGCGAGGTTCTATCGGCGGGTTAGAGTGTCTGCCCGCCTCAGCCACCTCCTGGTGGGCAATCTTGAGAGCCTGCTGAAGGAAATTCTCCGGCTTGGATACGGGCAGCGATACATTGCGGAAAGAACGACTGACCGAATCGATCAAGGTCTGCGCTGCCAGCTCTCCCCTGGCGTGGCCACCCATGCCGTCGGCAAGCATCAGCAGCAGTGCATCGCCGCGCTCTGCGGTGGCAATACGGTCTTGGTTGATGGCCCGATTACCGAGTCGATTAGTCAGGACCACCTCGTAGTTGGCGCTGCTCACGACTTGCTCCACGGCATGCTGCCAGCGATCTTGCCGAGCATCTCACTGACCGGCGTGCTCAATACATCGCTGACGGGATTACCTGCAGTGATGGGGGGCATCGATTCCCGTTGAAGTGCATCAAGGAAGGCGTCGACGTTTTGTGGGCGAAGTAGCGGATCGATCTCCATCGCCCAGTCGATCGCCTCTAGCAGATCGAGCGAGTAACGCTTGCGGTAGAGAGCGACGGCAGGGCGCATCGTCTCCTGCTCATGACGTATCTTGGCATCGATCGGTGGCCGCCCCTCGATACAGCTACGCATGGTGGCTCCGATGGCGTAGATGTCGGTCCAGGGGCCGACATATCCGGCCGATTGGTACTGCTCAATCGGTGAATAGCCGTGCGAGATGATGCGTCCCAGCTGGTGCTGACGACTCTGCTGATAGAAGTGCACGGCGCCAAAATCGAGTAGCAGTGGGCTGCCGCCAGGGCGCAGGTGGATGTTGCCCGGCTTGATGTCGAGGTGTAGCAGGTGGTGGCTGTGTAGCAGTTTCAGCCCCTCAAGTAGAGGGGGAAAGACGGTGCGGATGAACTGCTCGCTCAGGTTGCCGCTGCGCCCCTCAATATAGGCCTGTAGATTCTTCCCCTCTTCATAGACCATCACCATGTAGACCGTTTCGTTGGCACGGAAGAAGCTAGTGACGTGCACGATGTTGTCGTGCTCCAACTTGGCTAGTGCGCTCGCCTCCTGAAAGAAGAGGCGGCGACCACGCAGATAACGGTCGGTCATCTGATCGGACTCAGGCACCACGCGCAGATATTCCTCGCGGCGAGCCAGTTTGGAGGGGATGTACTCTTTGATGACTACCTTGTGCCCGGTGCGATTGTCGTGCGCCAAATAGACGATACTAAAGCCGCCTCGACTCAGGGTGCGGTCGATGGTGTAGTGGTCGAGCACCGTTCCATCTGGCAGGCTTTGCGTGGCTCTATTCATCTCGATCAGTATGGGGGATTGTGTTGGCCAATTCTCAGGAACGCTTCAAAAGTTTAACATCTAGCCCAGATTGTCAAATTCAGGACCGATTATGATCCACAGTATGACCGCCTTTGCCCGTGTTGAACGGCGTGATGAGTGGGGCTCTCTCGCCTGGGAGCTGCGCTCGCTAAATCACCGCTATCTGGAGCTGTCGCTACGCCTGCCCGAAGAGTTGCGGCCGATGGAGGCGCTGGTCAGAGAGCGCGCTACAGTCCTCCTGGGGCGCGGCAAGGTGGAGTGTGCGCTCTTCTACCGTCCCAGCAGTCAGGTGGCTGGGGAGATGGCGGTTAATCGTGACTTCACTGAGAAGTTACTGGCTGCGGTACAGGAGGTGGAGTTGCTGCAGGGGGTTTCCGCCTCCTACAGCCCGATGGAGCTGCTGCGCTGGCCGGGGGTGTTGGAGAGTGTCGAGGCCGACATGACGCCGGTGATTGAGGCGGCAACCGGGTTGCTCGATGGGGCGCTGGAAGAGCTCAAGCAGGGGCGTGCCCGCGAGGGTGAGAAGCTGAAGGCACTGATCGAACAGCGCTGCGCCTCGATTGAGAGTGTTGTAGAACAGGTAAAATCTCGGCTGCCGCAGATCTTAGCGGCGCAGCGTGAACGTCTACGTAGTCGTCTTGCCGAGGTCAGTGGTGAACTCGATTCGGGGCGTCTCGAGCAGGAGATGGTGATCATCGCGCAGAAATCCGACGTCGATGAGGAGCTTGATCGACTGATGGCCCATGTCGCCGAGCTGCGTGAGGTTTTACAGCGCGAAGAGCCGGTGGGTCGCCGGCTCGATTTTCTGATGCAGGAGTTCAATCGTGAGGCCAATACGCTCGGATCGAAATCGTCCGATGCTGAGCTGACCCGCTCCTCGGTCGAGCTGAAGGTACTCATCGAACAGATGCGCGAACAGATCCAGAACATCGAATAATCACAACATTCAACAAACTTAAAGAGGTTTACATGAGCGGTACTCTCTATATCGTTTCTGCCCCCTCAGGTGCAGGTAAGACGAGTCTGGTTAAGGCGCTGATCGAACGCGATGCGACGATCAAGGTTTCAGTTTCACACACCACGCGCGCCTCTCGCCCGGGTGAGGTGGATGGGGTTAACTACCATTTCACTGAGATCGAGCGCTTCAAGGCGCTGGTCGAAGCGGGCGATTTTCTCGAGCATGCGCAGGTGTTTGATAACTTCTATGGCACCTCCAAGGGCGCGGTAGAACAGCAGCTGGCAGCGGGGGATGATGTGATTCTCGAGATCGACTGGCAGGGCGCGCGCCAGGTGCAGGAGATGATGCCGGAGTGCGTCACCATCTTCATTCTCCCTCCATCACGCGAGGCGCTGCGTGAACGGCTTACCGGACGCGGTACCGATTCTGATGAGATTATCGATCGTCGCATGCGTGATGCCGAGAGTGAGATGTCACATTTTGATGAGTTTGAGTTTGTGGTGATCAACGATCAGTTCGAAGCTGCACTCGATGATCTACAGGCCATCTTCAACGCCAACCGCCTGCGACGCGAGGCACAGGACGCATCGCTGCAGGCACGTATGAGTGATCTTCTGGCGTAAGTGGCGGAGTCTGGGTTAGAATCCGCCGTTCCCCTTGCTTGGTGGTGGTCTATTCTGAGACTGTATCGGCAAGGTTAATCTACATTTGGCGGGAGAGTTTGAGAGATGGCACGAGTTACGGTAGAAGATTGTCTGGAGAAGGTCGACAACCAGTTTCAGCTGGTACTGGTCGCTACCAAGCGAGCACGACAGATCTCTAATGGTGCCGATCCCATGCTCCCCGCTGAGAACGACAAGCCGACCGTTATCGCTCTGCGTGAGATCGAAGCGGGTCTGGTTGATGCCTCCATTCTTGATGCCGTTGAGGCGCATGAGCAGGCCGCCGAGTCTCTGGCCGAAGTTGAAGCCAATGTGATGGCCGAAGTGCCACCGGCCGCAGCAGCTACTATTGAAAAGCCTGCTGAGTAAGCAGAGAAAAATCGGCTTGCGGTTCATCCGATCCGGAAGATGAGCGAGGCCGATAACACCCTTCCACAAAGCCCCGATGCCGATGGCGATCGCTTTCTGATTAGCGATCTCTGCCACCAGCTAGAGGGGTATCTCAACGCCGATCAGATTCAGGAGGTCTACCACGCCTACCTGGTTGGCTCTGAGGCCCACGTCGGTCAGGTTCGTCAATCGGGCGAGCCCTACATCTATCATCCCATTGAAGTCGCCTCGATCCTGGCAGAGATGCAGATGGATCATCAGGGCATTGTTGCCGCGATCCTGCATGATGTGATCGAAGATACCGAGATCGCCAAAGATCAGATAGCGGCGCAGTTTGGCGGTGAGGTCGCAGAGCTGGTCGATGGGGTCAGCAAGCTGACCATGATCACCTTCGAGACCAAGGCGCACGCCCAGGCCGAGAACTTTCGCAAGATGATGCTGGCGATGGCGCGCGATATTCGCGTCATCCTGATCAAGCTTGCCGATCGACTGCACAACATGCGTACCCTGGGCGCACTGCGTCCGGAGAAGCGGCGTCGTATCGCCCGTGAGACGCTGGAGATCTACGTGCCGATCGCTACCCGTCTCGGCCTCAACCATGCACGTCTTGAGCTAGAGGATCTCGGCTTCGAGGCCTACTACCCGATGCGTTACCGGATTCTGAGTGAGTCGGTGAAAAAGGCGCGCGGCAATCGGCGCGAGATCCTGGATAAGATCGAGACGGCGATCCATGGCCGTCTGGAACAGGAGTCGTTCGCCTTCCAGCTTGGGAGTCGAGAGAAACACGTCTACAGCATCTACAAAAAGATGATCGAGAAGGATCTCTCCTTCAATGAGGTGATGGATCTCTACGCCTTTCGCATCATCGTCGACGATGTCGATACCTGTTATCGCGCCCTGGGCGTGATGCACAATCTCTACAAGCCGGTACCGGGCAAGTTCAAGGATTACATCGCCATCCCCAAGGCGAACGGTTACCAGTCGTTGCATACCATCCTCTTCGGTCCCTACGGCGTGCCGATCGAAGTACAGATTCGCTCCACCGATATGGATCGGGTGGCCGAATCGGGAATCGCGGCACACTGGCAGTACAAGACCGGCGAGAAACCGACCACCAACGCCCAGGCGCGTGCCCGCGAGTGGCTACAGGGGCTTCTGGAGATGCAGAAGAGCGCGGGTGATTCACTTGAGTTTCTGGAGAACGTCAAGATCGACCTCTTCCCCGACGAGGTCTACGTCTTCACCCCCAAGGGGGAGATTATGGAGATGCCGCGCGGTGCGACGGCGGTCGATTTTGCCTATGCGGTTCATTCCGATATCGGCAACAGCTGTGTGGCAGCGCGTATCGATCGTCGCCTGGTGCCGCTGCGTACGGCACTGCTCAATGGACAGACGGTCGAGGTCATTACCGCACCCGGCGCCCACCCCAATCCCGCCTGGCTCAACTTCGTCTTTACGGGTAAGGCGCGTGCCAATATCCGTAGCTATCTGAAGAATCTGCAGCTCGAGGAGGCGGTGAGCCTCGGGCGGCGTCTGCTCGGCAAGGCGCTGACGGAGCAGTCGAGCAGTCTTGAGCAGCTCGACTCTGAGACCCTCGCCGAGGCACTGCGTGAGATGGGTTTTGAGCAGCTCGACAAGCTGCTGGCCGAGATCGGTCTCGGTAACCGGATGGCACAGCTGGTGGCGCGACGCCTGGCACCACAGGATCACGATGATGAGCAGGCACCGCTTCAGGAACAGAACACACATCACCGAACCCTCTTTATCAAGGGCACCGAGGGGATGGTGGTCAACTTCGCCAAGTGTTGTCGCCCGATTCCAGGAGATCCGATCGTCGGTTTTGTCAGTACCGGACGTGGTTTTGTGATCCATGTGGCGGGGTGTAAAAACGTTGCCGACTATCGTGATCGTCCCGAGATGGCGATTGATGTGCAGTGGGAGCAGGAGGTCGAGGGTGACTTCCCGGTCGAGATGCGTGTCGAGGTGAGTAATGAACGCGGTGTACTGGCTACAGTCGCTGCGGCGATCTCTGAGATGGGTTCCAATATCGATAACGTCGCCATTGAGGAGCGTGATGGACTCACTTCCACCATTACCTTCCTGCTGGCCGTTCACGACCGTCGCCACCTGGCGCGGATTATGCGCCGTATACGCTCCATCGGTTCGGTGCTGCGCATCTATCGCACCCGCTAATTGCTGGCGGCTCAACTAGAATTATCCAAAATATAAATAGATTAGGGAGAACCCAATAGATGGCCAGAGAGATTATCTCTACTGATAAAGCACCCCAGGCGATCGGCACCTACTCGCAGGCGGTCAAGGTCGGCACTACTGTGTACATGTCCGGCCAGATCCCGTTGGTTCCAGAGACAATGGAGCTGATTGATGGGAATATGGAGACGCAGATCCGCCGTGTATTTGACAATCTGACCGCCGTGGCTGAGGCGGCTGGTGGTTCGTTGGCCGATGTGGCGAAGCTCAACGTCTTTCTTATCGATCTGGGTCACTTCCCGCTGGTTAATCAGGTGATGGCCGACTACTTCAGTCAGCCCTATCCTGCACGTGCTGCGATTGGTGTTGCGGCACTGCCCAAGGGGTCTGAGGTTGAGATGGACGCGGTACTCGAGCTCGAGGGCTAGCACCTCTCGGTCATTGCGATGAGCCTCTCACGCCAGCTGACCAATCCGCTTACTCTGATAGCCCTTGCCGTTATCGGTATGGTGGTTATCGATGCAATGTTGCTGGGGCTTTTTCAACCACTGGAGAACTTCTTCGGTGATCGTATGCTGCGAATCCATGCAGCCGAGCAGATTCCTGATCCCGACATCGTCATTGTCGATATCGATGAGCACAGCCTGGCGGAGATGGCCGCCGAGGTGGGGCGTTTCCCTTGGCCACGTTCGGTTCACGCGGAGCTGGTTGAAGGCATAGCTCGTCAACAGCCACGCGCCATCATTTTCGATATTCTCTTTAGTGATCCTGATCTGATGCGCCTCGAGGGTGATGACTATCTGGCCGAGGTGTTGTCCAGGGAGTCGCACATGTTTCTGCCGATGCTGCGTCTAACTGATGGCAATGACGCCGGTGGCCTGTCGCTGGGCGAGCATGGTCGGCGACTTGGAATTATGGCGGGTAAGGCGGCGGTTGAAGATGCTCGGGTCGCGATGGTGTTACCGCTTCCCGCGTTGATCAAGCAGGGTCATCTGGGGGCGATCAACTTTCTTGAAGACGAGGATGGTGTCGGTCGCCGCTACGCGATCGATATCGATGCCTATGGTTGGTCGATCCCTTCCCTGCCGGCCACGGTGAGTAGGGCGCTTAACTATCCGGTGCCAGATCAGGAGAATATCCAGCTAAGCTGGCGTGGTGAGCGGTTGAGCTATCGCCGTATCCCCTACGCCGATCTTTATCAGGATCTGCAGCTACAGCGATCACAGCGTCCCATCAATGAGCTGCGCGACAAGATCGTTATTATCGGCTCAACCGCAACCGGGCTGGTCGATCTGCGTGTGACCCCGATCGATAACGCCTACCCGGCAGTTGAGATCCTCGCGACTGCAATCGATAACCTTAAACGGGGCGACTACCTGCGTAGTGTGCCGAAATGGATTTCACCGTTGCTAGCGGTTCTGATGGTGCTGCTGTTCCTGTTCGGCTTCAGGCGACTGCACAGCCCATTGAAAGTGGGTTTCAGGCTGGCGCTATTTACTCCGCTACTGATGGTGGCGGCCTATGTGGCGCTCGACAGTTATCGCCTTCAGCTACCGCTGTTTGCACCGCTGGCCTACAGCTGGCTCTTTTTTGTTGCCGCCGCACTCTACTCCTATCTCAATGAGCTGCGTGCACGGCAGCGCTCGATTGCGATCTTTAACCGTTTTCTCGATCCACGCGTGGTCGGCGAGCTGGTCGATCATGGTGAGACGGTGTTCGACATGCGAGGTGAGAAACGTGAAGTCACCGTGCTTTTCTCCGATATTCGCGGCTTTACTACCCTCTCCGAGCAGAGCACACCGGAGCAGATCGTGGCGCTGCTCAACGACTACTTCAGTCGACAGGTGAAGGTGATTTTTCACCACGGTGGCACTGTTGATAAGTTTATCGGCGATGCGATTATGGCCTTCTGGGGAGCACCGGTGGATGACCCCGATCAGGCGGTGCATGCGGTAACTGCTGCGCTGGAGATGTCGGAGGCGCTGCTCGCCTTCCGTGAGTCGTTGGGAGAGTCGGGTACCGAGTTCGATATCGGTATCGGTATCCACACCGGACCGGCGGTGGTCGGTTTTATCGGTTCAGAAAACCGCCTCGACTACACGGCAATCGGCGACACGGTAAATCTTGCCAGCCGTATCGAGGGTCAGACCAAGGGACGCTGTCGCGTGCTGGTTTCTGAGGAGACCCGGCAGCGTTGTGGGGAGCTGTTTGACTTCCACGATCACGGTTCCTATAAGGTTAAGGGTAGAGCACAGGAGGTTCGGCTCTATGAGCCGAGGAGAAGTTGATGATTAGAGCCAAAATAGTCCTATTTCTGCTGCTTTCCGCCGTGGCGGGGAGCCTGCTGGCTCGCCCGGCACAGCTGATACGTGATACGAATCTACACAAAGAACCCTACCGCGATGCCCAGGTGGTTGAGAAGCTCGAGGCTAAGAGCAAGCTCGAGGTGATCAAACGCCGTGGCGGCTGGTATCGGGTCACCAGTCAATCTGGCGTCGAGGGGTGGGTGCGTATGACCACTCTGCGTTTTATCGTCGCTGAGGGTGAAAAGAGGCGTGAGAGTGCAAGCGGCCTCGATGAGGCTGCCAGCATGCTGACGACGGGACGCTCGGGCAGCAGCGGTGTGACCACCGCGACCGGTATCCGCGGCCTCAGCTCTGAAGAGCTCACAGACTCATCGCCCGATCGCGGGCAGCTTGAATCGCTCGATAAAAACGCAGTGAGTAAAAGAGATGCCAAGGGCTTTGCAAAAAAGGAGGGATTGAAGGCACAAGATCTCGACTATCTCTCCGATGAGGATATGGAAGAGTTACCTGACCCCGAGCCTGAGAGCGGTAGTAATAGCAACGACTTCTTCGACAGCCTGGGGAATGAATGATGATTAAACCGTGGTTTTCGATTCTGGGCGTCGTGGCAGGTGTCGTGTTATTGACTATTCCTGCCCAGGCGGGATTTTCGATTGGTGGTTTTTCGATTGGCGGCAGTGGTGGTGATGTTGAAGGAATTGATATCGGTCGTATCGTCAGCTCAGGTAGCAAGGTCTTCAAGGGTGTCTCCGATGAGGATGAGCTGGAGATTGGCCATGAAGCGGCGGCGGTGCTGCTAGGTGTTGCACCGCTGGTCAAAGATCGTCGGATACAGAAGTATGTAAACCGTGTCGGTCACTGGGTGGCACTGCAGACCGAGCGCCCCGACATCGCCTGGCGTTTTGGGGTGCTCGATACCGATGCGGCGAATGCCTTTGCGGCACCTGGTGGATATGTCTTTATCACCCGTGGCTTGCTGATGCGTATGCAGAGTGAGGCGGAGCTGGCGGGTGTGCTCGCCCATGAGTGCGCCCATGTGCTGGTGAAACACCACCTCAAGGCGGTAGAGACCAATGCGCAGCTTGATCTGGCCGGTGCGCTGGCCGGTGCGGCGGTCGATCGAGAAGACCGCTTCCTGCTCAATCGACTCAGCAGCGGTTTTCAGGAGATCTACGCACGTGGCCTCGATAAGGATGATGAGTATCAGGCCGATCGTATGGGTGTGGTGATCGCCGCACGTGCTGGCTACGATCCCTACGGCCTGCATGCCATGTTGCAGACCCTCGCCGCGACCGACCCAGACGATAGTGCGCTCGCCTTCATGTTCAAGACCCATCCCCATCCGGGAGATCGGCTTGAAGAGCTGGAGGGTGGCTATGATCATCTCGATCCGCATGCTGACCAGCCGAGTGTTGAGCGCCGCTTCCAGCAACAAGTTGTAACGCTTCATTGATGAACGCAATTGATCGACGCTGGCGCTGCACACAGCGCCAATTACTTCTGTGCTGTGCGCTACTGCTGCTCCTTCTTCCCTATCAAACACTCATTGCAGCCGATGAAGTTGGTACCGTAACCCTCAGTGAGGGGGCTGCGGAGCTGATTCGCGGCACCGCTGTCTACCAGCTCGAGCCGGGGGTGATGGTCGAGCAGGATGACATTATCGAGACGGCCGCAGGGGCGCGTGTTCAGCTCGAGATGGTCGATCAGACGCTGCTCGATATTGGTGAGAGCTCCACACTGCATCTGGTGCGCTACCAGATCGGCACCGACCAGCGTCTCGAAGCGGCTGATGTCTCGCTGCTGAAGGGGTGGCTGCGCTTTGTGACCGGATTGATCCAGCCTGAGCGCACGGTTAACTATTCAACTCCCTTTATTAACCTTGGTATCAAAGGTACTCAGGGCGTGATCTCGGTCGCTGACGGAGAGCAGGATGTGCTGCTGGAAGAGGGTGAGGTTGAAGTCGATCTGATCGATCAGCAGGCGCTGCATCGTCGAGCCGGTCGCCTGCGTGCCGGTGAGCACTTTGAGCTCTCGCGGGGATTTACCCGGTTCCATCAGCGGCTGCAGGTTCGTTTTGGGAGTCGTCTGCCCAAGCACTACAAACAGAAGACCGTAAGACACCTGAAGAAACTGAAAAAGCGCAAGATCAAAGCCAAGAAACTGCGCGCGGCGGGTTATAACGACATCAAGTGGCTATTGGCATCACGACCCGAGCTGCGTAAGAAGTTCATCAAACGATTTAGTGAACGGCTCAAGGATCCCACCTTCCGACGCGCGGTACGCAATAATCTGAACAAGCACCCTGAGTGGCGTGATCGCTTGATCGAGAAGCGTAACAAGCAGAAGAAGCAGAAAAAGAAAAAAAGGATAAATCGAGATAGTTGCGATGGATTGCGTCGCCGTCACTTAATCAACAGTGAGATGCCGCTGATTAAGAGAATGGCACTAATGATGCGCACAAAGGTCTGTGGCGTCAGATTGGTGTGGATATGACCGCCGATATAGAGCCCGGTTGCTATTAACGGTAGTGAGGCGGCGATCAGGTAGAGGGTGTCGAGCGTATAGAAACCTGAGAGGGTAAAGCCGACCAGCCGCGCACCGCCATCGAGCAGAAAGATCATCGCCACGGTGCCTCGGAATGCGACCTTGTTCAGTTGGCGTAGCCGCAGATAGACCACGGTGAAGGGGCCGCCAGTTCCGAACATTGTGCCGACCAGTCCCGCCAGCAGTCCCATCGGTACAGCCCAGAGTCGTGGCCCCTTCGGCTCGGGGAGTGGCAGCAGGGTGTAGATGGCGTAGCCGATGATAAAGACCGCCAGGATGTTCTTCAGTAGCGCCTGGTCGAGGCTCTTGAGCAGAAATAGTGCGGTGACGATGCCGATCAGGGTGAAGGGAAGCAGCGGCAGCAGTTCGCGCCACTGAATATGGTGCAGATTGCGGATGGAGTGAGCGAGGGAACAGAGGTTGTCGAGCAGTACCACCATCGGTACGACGATCTGCAGCGGTAGAATCAGCGCCAGCGGTGGTACCGCGACCAGTGCCGAGCCGAAGCCTGAGATACCGCGTACCAGATAGGCAGTAAATAGAATTGCGGCAGCAAAGAGTAGCTGCGCTGTGGTAAGAGTCTCGATCAGCATGGGTGGGCTCGAAAAATGGGCCGTGCACTGTGCGTGATGGCGTTCTGATTGTAAACTGGCACGCTCTTGTCATGGAATCTTGAATCGTTGAAGTCGCGCCAAACAAAATCCCAGTCCATTAAACAGCAGCCACTGGAGCGTCAACCAGTCACGGTGTTGAAGGGTGTTGGCCCCAAGGTGGCTGAGCGGCTTGAGAGGCTGGCTATCGAGCAGGTTCAGGATCTCTTTTTCCATCTGCCGCTGCGTTATGAGGACCGTACCCGCGTGGTGCCGATCGGCTCGTTACGACCTGGGATGCAGGTGGTGATCGAAGGCGAGGTTGATCTGGCCGAGGTGGTGTTCCGTCGCCGCCGTACCCTGCTGGTACGGATGAGTGATGGTACGGGAGCGATCACATTGCGCTTTTTCCACTTCTCGGCGGCGCAGAAGGCGCAGCTCGAACGTGGTGCATTGCTGCGATGCTTCGGTGAGGTGCGTCCTGGTGCGAGTAGGCTGGAGCTGATCCATCCCGAGTACAGTCGGATCGATAGTTTCGATGCCGCTACCGATGCGCATCTCACCGCTGTCTACCCGGTGACCGAAGGGGTACATCAACTCACCCTCAGAAAGTTGATCGCCCAGGCGCTGGATAAGCTTGAGCGTGGTGAGGCGCTACGTGAGTGGTTGCCCGATCCGCTGCTTGAACAGCTGCAACTACCCACCCTGGCGGAGGCGATTCTCTATGTGCACCGCCCACCCGAAGAGGCACCGCTCGATCAGCTGGTCGATGGTGAGCACCCGTCGCAGCAGCGCCTGGTATTCGAAGAGCTGCTCGCCCACCATCTCAGTCTGCGCAAACTACGTGAGGAGGCGCAGCGTCAGCCAGCGCCGACGTTGCAGGCTGCGGATCAGTTGCGAAGAAAGCTGCTCACCTCTCTGCCTTTTGAGCTGACCGCTGCGCAACGACGTGTGGTGGGTGAGATTGATCGTGATATCGAGGCCGAGGCACCGATGCTGCGGCTGGTGCAGGGCGATGTTGGTTCGGGCAAGACGGTGGTCGCAGCGTTGGCGATTCTGCGTGCGGTAGAGGCGGGTTTTCAGGCCGCGATCATGGCACCGACCGAGCTGCTGGCTGAGCAGCATCTACAGAATTTTAGTGCCTGGTTGGAGCCGCTCGGCATTGAGGTGGCGTGGCTCTCGGGGCGTAGCAAAGGGCGGGTGAGAAGCGAGGCGTTGGCGAGAATTGGCGCGGGGCATGCCCGTGTTGTGGTCGGCACCCATGCGCTGTTTCAGGACGATGTCCTCTTCGACCATCTCGGCCTGTTGGTGATCGATGAGCAGCACCGTTTTGGTGTGCATCAGCGCTTTGCGCTACGCGAGAAGGGGATAAAGGCGGGACGTCATCCCCATCAGCTGATCATGACCGCAACGCCTATCCCACGCACCTTGGCGATGTCGCTCTACGCCGATCTCGATGTCTCTATCATCGATGAGCTGCCGCCGGGACGTACCCCGGTGAAGACGGTCGTGCTCTCCGATACGCGCCGCGATGAGGTGGTGGCACGGGTTAGTGAGGCGTGCAGTAATGGCCGTCAGGCCTACTGGGTCTGTACCCTGATTGAGGAGTCGGAGCTGCTGGAGGCGCAGGCGGCGGAGGCGACTGCGAGCGAGATGGCGGAGATGTTACCTGGGTTACGGATCGGTCTGGTACATGGACGTATGAAATCGGTGGAGAAGGAGCGGGTGATGGCCGCCTTCAAGGCCGCCGAGATCGATCTGCTGGTGGCGACTACGGTGATTGAGGTCGGCGTCGATGTGCCCAACGCCAGTCTGATGATTATCGAAAATGCCGAACGTCTCGGTCTCTCCCAACTCCACCAGCTGCGGGGACGTGTCGGGCGAGGCAGTGCCGAGAGCAGTTGTGTGCTGCTCTACCATGGAACGTTGGGACAGACAGCAAAGCGACGCCTGATGGTGATGCGTGAGAGTAACGATGGCTTTGTTATCTCACGCCATGATCTGGAGATTCGTGGACCGGGCGAGGTGCTTGGTACACGCCAAACTGGTGAGATGAGTTTTCGTATCGCCGATCTGATGCGTGACCAGGTGTTGCTTCCTGAGGTTGAGCGTGCCTCCATGGCGCTGCTGGCCGACTACCCGGAACATGTGACGCCACTGATACGGCGCTGGCTGGGCGAAGGGTCGCGCTATGGTGAGGTGTAGCCGAGTCGTGGTTACGTGTCATAATCGCGCCCGCTACAAATCTTGCCGGAATAGCTAATAGTGAAACTCTCAATTGAACCGCGCTGGCTGCGGCAGCGCCAACTACTGCACAATCGGGTGCCGTCCGATGTGTGGCGTTGGTTGATCGATCCCGCCTCGCTGACCCAGCGCCTGCGCCGTGCATGTGGCGGTTCTTTTCGCGTACGGGTGGTCGAGCACGGCTATCTAGGTCCCGAACAGTGTGAGCTCGATCTGCTCTCACTGCGTCCGGGAAACCGTGCCTTGATCCGCGAGGTGCAGCTGCTATGTGATGATGAGCCGTGGGTCTTTGCGCGCAGCGTTATTCCGGTGGCGACCCTGAGTGGTCCGCAGCGACGACTCGCCCATCTCGGTAATCGCCCGTTGGGGGCGGTGCTCTTTTCAGATCGCTCGATGCAGCGCAGTGAGGTGGAGATCGCACAGATTGTGCCAGGGCATCGACTCTTTGCTCATGCTACTCATGGGCTCGAGCAGCAGCCTGAGGATATCTGGGGTCGTCGATCGTTATTTCGTGTCGGTGGCAAACCGCTGTTGGTGAGTGAGATTTTTCTGCCAGCGATCCATGCGATAGCTGCTCCATCAGGGCGCTGTGGTCGTTAGGTGATGGTCTTTTATTATCCTGCTTGGCACAATCGTGCCACGAATTTTCGAACAGTCAGGAGTTGTTAACGTTGGAGTATGAGCGTTTTGAGCAGGTGCCGTCACGCGGTGCTCAGTTAAAGGAGAGGACGCAACAATATGCACTGTTGATGCGGCTCGATCGGCCGATCGGTATTCTGCTATTGCTCTGGCCGACACTCTGGGCGCTCTGGATTGCAGCGGAAGGCATGCCACGTATTGGTGTGCTGCTGGTCTTTGTTCTGGGTGTGGTTTTAATGCGCTCGGCGGGCTGTGTCATCAATGACTATGCCGACCGTGCGATCGATCCCCATGTCTCCCGCACCCGTGAACGCCCGATCGCGTCTGGCCGTGTCGAGCCCAACGAGGCATTGAAGTTGTTTGCCGCGCTCTGCGTTGCTGCTTTCATGTTGGTGCTGTTTATGAACAGCCTGACCATCATGCTCTCTTTCGTTGGTGTAGCGCTTGCGGCGATCTATCCCTTTACTAAACGTCACACCTATCTGCCTCAGGTTTTCCTCGGTGCTGCCTTTGGCTGGGCGGTACCGATGGCCTTCGCCGCTCAGCTGGGTGAGGTGCCTCAGGCGGCGTGGTTAATCTTCATCGCCACGGTTTTGTGGGCGACCGCTTACGATACGATCTACGCAATGGTTGATCGGGATGACGACATCAAGATCGGTGTGAAGTCGACGGCGATACTCTTTGGTGAACTTGACCGGGTGATTATCGGAGTTATCCAGGCGCTACTCCTGTTGACGCTGCTGGTGGTCGGTGTACAGCTCAAGTTGGGTGGTTTCTTCTATCTGGGCTTGCTGGTTGCGACTGGGCTGGCTGTTCAGCAGCAGCGATTGATTAAAAACCGTGATCGCGATCTCTGCTTCAAGGCGTTTCTCGATAACAACTGGTTCGGAATGGCGATCTTTGTCGGATTGCTGCTTGAATACGGCATCTGAATGACTGTTCAACGCCCAGCACGCGCGGCGGCCCACACCTCTACTATTTTAATTCCTCCTCTGCGCAGGAGTCGTGCCAGCTCGTTTGCCGTGTGGCCAGTGGTTACCACATCATCAACGATCGCTACATGGTCGACTTCTTCGATGCTTACAGCAGAGAATGCATTGCGCAGATTGGCGCTTCGTTGCGCAGCGGGTAGTGATGTCTGGGTTGCCGTTGGACGGTTTCGTTGGCAGCTCTGGTAATTGAGTGTGATATCGAGATGTTCTGAGATTGCACGTGCAATCTCTAGTGACTGGTTGAATCCCCGTTCACGCAGCCTGCTGCGATGCAGCGGAACGGGAATGATGCACTGTGGTAGAGGTGTCGAGCCGTGATTGAGTCTCTGTTTGGCAATCTGCTTACCAAGTAGCTGTGCGACACCAATCTTTGCGTCAAATTTTAGAGCCTGAATAAGTCGGTCGATGGGGTGTTCATAGTGGTAGGGGATGGTGCTTGTGCTGTAGTAGGGAGGTTTTTTTATGCACCTGCCACAGCGCGCCTGCTCACGTTTTAGTGGGATCCCGCACTGCTGGCAGGCGTGTTTGATTACAGGTAGCGCAGCATGGCAGTGCTGGCAGATAGGCTGATTCTGACAGTGTCTGCTATCGCATAACAGACAGTGGTGCGGGAGTGTGGTGTCGATGATACGTTGTACAACTGTTTTCATCTCTCATCCTTGAGTTTGGTGATTTGAGTCAACGGATTGGTTTATTGTGAGGCGTGTCTGATACCAATTCGTAATATTAAGCTTATTTTTTTTCAGATTAGTCTATTATCGTTTTTTAAGTGGGAAGCTCATAAAAAAACAACGGTGTTGTTTGTGTGATGCGGGGCGACTGCGTAAATTTTAATTATTAATGAATCTTTATTAAGGAGTTGTTATGAATAAGAAGCTGATTTCCACTGCAGTTGTAGCTGCATCTATGTTTGTTGGTGCTGCACAGGCCTCAGAGAATGGGTATCTCGCTATTGGTGGTGGTATCAATGTACCCACCGATGCCGAAGTGAGCACCTTGGGTGATCAAGAGATGGATAATGGCTATCTCTTCTCTGTCGCAATCGGCCAAGAAGTTGAGGATGGTTTTCGAATCGAGGGAGAGTACGCCTATCGTGCTGCGGATGTCGATGAGGCGGGCCCAGGTGTTGATGTGAGCGTTCAAGCAGGAATGCTCAACGGTATCTTTGATATGGATACAGGCTCGGAGGTGACTCCCTACATCGGTGCTGGTATCGGTGCGGCCAATATGAACTGGGATGGTTCGGTCGACGATAATGAGACCGTCTTTGCCTACCAGGTTATGCTGGGTCTTAACGTAGAAATGAGCCCGGAGTCATCACTGCGTTTCGGCTATCGCTACTTCGATCCCGCTGAGGCAAGCATCAATCCATATGAGATTGATAGTGCATTCCACGATTTTGAGATTGGATTGCGCTTCAACTTCTAAACAAACGTTAGTTGTTGTGTATAAAAGGGTGCCACTACGGCGCCCTTTTTTTTGCTCAAAAGTGGCGGATTATTAGTCGTTTGTAAACACTTGATGTCGCTACTCGTTGACTGGTGGGCATCAGCCGCTATAGTGGCCCCATTCAGACAGTAGGGGCGGTAAGCGATGAGTGTTTCACAGTTGGGAGCGGTGCGTAATGACTGGTCGCTGAGCGAGATTGAAGCGCTCTTTGCGCACCCCTTCAATGATCTTCTTTTTGAAGCGCAGCAGATTCATCGCCAGCACTTTGATCCCAATGCGGTCCAGGTAAGTACCCTGCTTAGTATCAAAACGGGTGCCTGCCCAGAGGATTGTGCCTATTGCCCACAGAGTGCGCATCATAACGCCGATCTCGAACGCGAGAGGCTGATGGAGCTGGAGCAGGTGTTGGAAGCGGCACAGACGGCAAAGCAGAAGGGGGCGACACGCTTCTGCATGGGCGCGGCCTGGCGTTCGCCACATGAACGCGACTTTGTGCATGTGCTTGATATGATATCGGGTGTAAAAGAGCTCGGTATGGAGACCTGTGTAACGCTCGGTATGTTGAGTGAGGAGCAGACGACACGGCTCAAAACAGCGGGACTCGACTACTACAACCACAATCTCGATACCTCCCCTGAGTTTTATGGTGAGATTATCTCAACGCGCACCTACGAGGATCGTCTCGAGACCTTGAGTCATGTGCGTGATGCGGGAATGAAGGTCTGTGCGGGTGGCATTATTGGAATGGGTGAGGGTGCCAAGGATCGCGCCTCACTATTGCAGCAGTTGGCAAATCTTCCACAGCATCCTGAAAGTGTGCCGATTAATCAGTTGGTACAGGTGGCGGGGACGCCACTTGATGGTGTCGATAAGCTCGATCCCTTCGATTTCGTTCGTACCATCGCGGTTGCACGCATTCTGATGCCAGCGTCGCATGTACGCCTCTCGGCGGGACGCAATGAGATGAGTGATGAACTGCAGGCGCTCTGTTTTATGGCGGGCGCCAACTCGATCTTCTACGGCGAGAAGCTGCTGACAACCGATAATCCTGAGAGCGATCACGATCATCAGCTCTTCGAGCGATTGGGCATCCGTGCTGAAGATCGTGATGTTGAGGCGCGTCCAGTCAATGCTGCAGAGAGTGATGATGCGGGTCTCTGGGGTCGCGCCTGCTCTACACGCGGCTAGCTGGCCGTGAAGGATCTTTCAGTCGCGCTGCAGCAGCGACGAGAGCAGCAGCTTTATCGACAGCGGCAGGTCGTCGAGAGCCCGCAGAGCCCGGCTATGGTGGTCGATGGTCGTAAGGTGCTCACTTTCTGTAGTAACGACTACCTTGGTCTCGCAGACCACCCCGATCTGATTGCCGCATTCAAACGAGGGGCCGATCAATATGGGGTTGGCAGCGGTTCTGCTCATCTGGTCAACGGCCACAGCCGAGCCCATCACGAACTCGAAGAGGCGCTGGCCGATTTTACTGGCCGTCCGCGCGCACTGCTCTTTTCCACCGGATATATGGCCAATCTCGGTGCCGTGACGGCACTGATGGGGAGAGGGGATGCGATCTTTGAAGATCGTCTCAACCACGCCTCTCTACTCGATGCTGGATTGCTCTCCGGTGCTCGCTTTAAACGCTACCCACATGGTGATTGTGCTGCGTTAGCGAAGATGCTGGGGGATAGTGGCCAGGCAGAGCGCATGGTGGTCAGCGATGGTGTTTTCAGTATGGATGGTGCGATCGCCCCGGTAACGGAGTTGGCCACTACGGCTAAGCTCCACGATGCCAGCTTGATGATCGACGATGCACACGGTTTTGGTGTGCTCGGAGAGCATGGCGGTGGTGTGGCTGAGCAGTACGGACTCGATATGGCACAGTTGCCGATCTTGATGGGCACCCTGGGCAAGGCGTTTGGTACGGCGGGTGCTTTTATTGCCGGTAGTGAAGCGCTGATCGAGACGTTGATCCAGTTTGCGCGTAGTTATATCTACACCACTGCGCAGCCACCAGCCATTGCAGTAGCTACACTGGCGAGCCTGCAGATTGTTGTTACGGAAAATTGGAGGCGGGAGAAACTGAAGGGGTTGATTACCCGATTTCGACAGGGTGCCCAGGAGCTAGGGCTCGACCTGATGCCATCGGAGACACCGATACAGCCGATCCTGCTCGGAAGCGCAGAGCGTGCACTCGCAGTAAGTGAATCACTGTGGCAGCAGGGCATACTGCTGACAGCCATCCGTCCCCCCACCGTTCCAGCTGAGGGTTCACGCCTGAGGGTCACGCTCTCGGCGCGTCACAGCGAGGCCGATGTAGACCAGTTACTCTCAGTGCTGGAGAGGAGCGTGGTCAGTGGCTGAACTCTCTATCAAGACGATGGGTGCTGGAAGGGCGTTGGTGATGCTGCACGGCTGGGGTATGCACGGCGGTATCTGGGGCTCGATTACCACACGATTGGCGCAGCAGTTCCAGCTCCATATCGTCGATCTTCCGGGGCATGGTCGAAGTAGCCTTGAAGGTGAGTTCACCCTGGATCGAGTTGTTGAGCGTCTTGCTGCGAGCCTGCCTGAGGAGGCGATCTGGCTCGGCTGGTCTCTAGGCGGTCGCATAGCGATGGCTGCGGCTGTTGCAGGTGTCCCGATCTCCAGGCTGATACTGGTGGGTGCCAATCCCTGTTTCACCAAACGAGAAGGGTGGTCGCACGGCATGGATGATGAGCTGCTGGGGCAATTTGCTGAGCAGTTGCGGGATGATTGCCGGGCTACCCTGCTCCGTTTTCTGGTGCTGCAGTCACGTGGCTCCGAGCAGGGGCGTGAGGAGATGCGTACGTTGCGCGGTGAACTCTTCAGTCGTGGTGAGCCGACCCCTGCGGCATTGGCGGGAGGATTGGAGGTCCTACGTCACGCCGATTTGAGAGCAGATCTCTCCAGGATCAACCAGCCGACTCTAGTGATTCAGGGGGAAAACGATACACTGGCCCCGCTCGGAGCGGGTGAATACACATGCTCTGAGATTCCCACTGCACAGCTATCGGTCATTGCGGGTGCCGGGCATGCGCCCTTTCTTTCTCATCCTGATGCATTTATAGCGGCAATTAAGGAGTTCTTGAGTGACTAAGTTGCTGGATGATAAGCAGATCGATAAACAGCAGCTCCGCTCCGCCTTTAACCGCTCTGCAGAGCGATATGATGAGGTGGCAGTTCTACAACGTGAGGTCGCCTCGCGCATGCTTGAGCGCCTTGAGCTGGTAAAGATCGAACCCAAGACGATTCTCGATCTGGGTACGGGAACGGGTCAGTGTGTGCAGTGGTTGATGAAGCGCTATCGCAAGGCGAAGGTGATCGGCCTCGATCTGGCTGAGGCGATGTTGCCGCGAGTTCGTGCGCATGGCTCACTGTTGAGAAAGCCGGGGCTTGTCTGTGGTGATATCGAGAGGCTGCCACTGGCCGATAAAAGCGTCGACCTGATTGTCTCCAGTCTGGCGCTGCAGTGGATGAACAGTATCGATGAGGCCTTTGCTGAGATTGCTCGAGTGCTCAGGCCTGGGGGGCTGTTGATGTTTACCACCTTGGGTCCCGACACGCTCAAGGAGCTGCGCCTCAGCTGGGAGGCGGTTGATAACGGCAGCAGTCATGTGAACCGGTTTCTCGATATGCACGATGTCGGTGATGCGCTGATGCAGGCCGGTTTTGACGGGCCGGTGGTCGATATCGAACACATGGTTGTTACCTACGATAAGGTGAGTGGCCTGATGTCTGATCTAAAGACGCTCGGCGCTCACAACGTCACCTCGGGGCGCTCCAGAGGCATGACCGGCAAAGAGCGTCTGAAGATGATGTGTGAGGCCTATGAGCAATTTCGCGATAGCAGTGGCAAGCTCCCAGCGACATACGAGGTGGTCTATGGCCACGCCTGGGCGGCTGAGGCTGTTCCAGAGGGTGGGAGCGTGGTGCAGATCCCAATAGATCAGATAAAGCGTTAACCGATGGTTGGTTGTTCTGGTTTTGCACCTCCTATCCGATAATTGATTACGCCATATAGATGTTTCTGCTGAGGTGAGCTTATGTCCGGCTATTTCGTGACGGGTACCGATACCGAGGTTGGCAAGAGTTTAGTTGCGACCGCACTGGTACACGCCTTTGCCGAAAATGGCGGCTTGATTGGTGTGATGAAACCCGTCGCTGCGGGTGCGATTGAGACAGCTGAGGGGCTACGCAATGGTGATGCCATCGCCCTGCAGAACGCCGCCAGCATCTCGCTCCCTTATGAGCTGATCAATCCCTACCTCTATAACGACTCCATCGCCCCCCATATTGCCGCTAACCAGAGTGGTCGGACGATCGAGTTGGCACAGCTGGTCGATGCCTATCTGCAGGTTAGTGATCGTGCAGACCGGGTGGTGGTTGAGGGGGCCGGTGGCTGGCTGCTACCAATCGATGATGAGCTGACCCTGGCCGATTTTGTGGTGGCGTTGCAGCTGCCTGTCGTGGTGGTGGTGGGTCTACGGCTGGGGTGTCTCAATCACGCACTGCTGACGATCGAAAGCATTCAACAGCGTGGTTTGACGGTGGCTGGCTGGGTTGCCAACAGTCTAATGCCACAGATGGAGGTTGAGCAGCAGAATATCGATACCCTCGTTCAGCGTATCTCGGCACCGCTGTTGGGAAGGGTGCCGTTTAACCCCGACCATACGTTAGAGTCAGTGGCAGCTTGCCTCGATCTATCTCTTCTGCCGGTATAGCGATGTATCGGAGCCAATAAAAAAGGCCCCGTTCGGGGCCTTTTTTATTGGCGTTGGATAAGATCAGGTCAGCGCATTACGCAGCTTTTTGATCGCATTGTTCTCCAGCTGTCGAATCCGCTCCGCTGAGATGCCGTACTGATCGGCTAGCTGGTGCAGGGTCGATTTCTGCTCGCTCATCCAGCGCTGGGAGAGGATGTCACGACTGCGATCATCAAGTCCCTGCAGGGCGGCTTGTAGTCGTTCGGAGTTGTGACTCTCCCAGTCGGTCGCCTCGACCTGGCGTGCCGGATCGGTTGCGTTGTCTTGCAGGTAACTTTCGGGTGCGACATAGCGACTATCATCGTCATCATTGTCGTTCTCGAAGGTGATGTCGTGGCCGCTGAGGCGTGACTCCATCTCGAGCACGGTCTCCTTTTTCACGCCAAGATCGCTTGCAACCGCTTCAACTTCGTCGTTGCTGAACCAGCCGAGGCGCTTTTTGTTTTTGCGCAGATTAAAGAAGAGCTTACGCTGTGCCTTGGTGGTTGCTACCTTTACGATGCGCCAGTTGCGCAGCACAAATTCGTGGATCTCCGCGCGAATCCAGTGCACAGCGAAGGAGACCAGGCGCGCACCCTGATCGGGATCGTAGCGTTTGACTGCCTTCATTAGACCGATATTGCCCTCCTGTACCAGATCGCCTATTGGCAGGCCGTAACCGGAGTAGCTGCGTGCGATATGGATCACAAAACGGAGGTGGGAAAGTACCAGTCGGCGTGCGGCCTCAAGATCACCCTCATTCTTCAGGCGTTGGCCGAGCTCACGCTCCTCTTCCACGCTGAGTACAGGAATCGTCTTGGCGCTCTGGATATAGCTCTCAAGACTACCCGACGAAATGATCGGTAACGAATTGTTGGTACAGACTAAGGCCTGGCTCATGCGCCCCCCTTCAAATAACTGACTAACCTAGTGAGATATTAGCACTCTCATCCTAGGAGTGCCAATAAGCTAAGAAGTTCCGCCTCGTGCGTCAAGTGTTGGGGGAGTATTTACGGATAGGGTGATCGCCTCAATACCCTGTTGGGTATAGATACAGCACTGGTTACGACCACGACTCTTCGCCTCGTATAGGGCCTTGTCGGCGAGCGAGAGGAACTTCGATAGTGACTGATCTGGGTGATCGAGGGTGGAGCAGATGCCGATGCTGGCGGTGATCTCGATATCGACAGGTCGTAACCGCTCCACCGCAAGACGCAACGTTTCCGCCCGTGCAACGGCCTCTTCTCGGCTGCAGTTAGGGATTAAGACTGCAAACTCCTCACCACCGAAGCGTACGACCATCGAATCCTTGGGAAAGCTCTGTAGCAGTAGTGTGCCGAGCGCTTCGAGTACACGGTCGCCGGTGATGTGGCCCAGGGTGTCGTTGATCTGTTTGAAGTGGTCGATATCGAGCAGCATCGCCCAGAGTGGTTGATTGCGCTGGTTATTGAGGAAGTCCTCGCCATTATCGAGTAGGTAGCGCTTGTTGCGCACCCCGGTGAGCATGTCGGTGATGGCGAGGTGGTGGAGTTTCTCGGCCTGGCGTCTCAGTGCGCTGAACTGCTGTTTGATCAGCAGCAGTGAGCGCAGTCGAGCCATCAGGATCTCTTCAACAATCGGCTTACTGACGAAGTCGTTGGCACCGGCGTGAAACACCTCCACCTGGCGTTCGTCACTGGTACTGCCAGTAATCACCAGTACTGGCATCTCCTGTTGGGAGAGGTTGAAGCGGGTGCGGATCGCGTGCAGCAGGTCACCACCGGTCATCGAGCCCTTGAGAAAGAAGTCGGTAATGACGATATCGAACGGATCGCGGTAGCGTGGTCCACCCGGTAGGCACTCTTTTAGTAGCTCGAACGCCCCCTCAGCAGATTCGACCTGAGTGATGCGCAGCCCATGGCGTTGCATCATCTGACCATTCACGGCGGCTGCGGTGGCGCTGTCCTCAACGTATAGCGCATGACCCTCGAGCCGACTCTGGCGGTGAGTGAAGCGTTTGATGAACTGGGCAAAACCGCTATATCCGCGGCTCTTGTCATAGTAGTCGGTGACACCGGCGGCAAAACCCTCGCGTAGTAGTCGGCCGTCGGCATCACCGGAGATAACGATGAGCGGGGTGAAACGGTGTTTGTCACTGCCGCGAATCTGACGACAGAGCTCCAGTCCATCGATATCGGGAAGCATCAGTGAGGTGGTGATCAGGTCGAATTCTGCCTGCTGTAGCTGCTGGTTGGCCTCAGCGGCATTGGCGCAGACAGTTATATCAGCATCATCAAGCTGATCGTTGAGACTGCGGCTGATGATGGTACGAGAGACCTCGGAGCCATCCACAACCAGAATACGGGTGGTTTCACTCATACCTGCGCCCCTCCTGATGAGGGTGGATTGATTATTATTAATTGTTTTGATCCTGCCCAACGGAGTGTAAGCGAATCGGTGCGGCGTTGGAACGTTAACGAGGTTCGATGGCACGCAGGTGGCGACCGACCGCGATCTGCGAGCCGAACAGACCGAGCAGTGCCCCTGCGCCGAGCAGTGCGCCGGTGGTGGTGAGGTCGAGTTGGGGAGGTGCAAGTGTGCTGTGGTAGAGGCCAATGAGACGCGTGGCAGGGCCTTCAAGTAGCCATAGGGCAATGCCGACCAGCAGCACAGCGGCAAAGCCACCGCAGAGGCCGTACCAGAGGCCACCGTAGAGGAAGGGGCGGCGGATGAAGGCATCGGTGCCACCGATCAGTTTAATAATCTCGCTCTCTTCCCGACGGTTCTGTACATCGAGGCGAATGGTATTGCCGATCACCAATAGCACCGCCAGGGTGAGCAGCGCAGCAATTATGGTGACAGCGCGCTGCCCGAGCGCCATCAGCGAGTGGAGTCGCTGTACCCAGGCCATGTCGAGCTGTACCAGCTCTGCTTCCGGTTCACTGCGAAATGAGTTGACCAGCTGATCGATCATCAGCGGATCGTTCAGATGGGCGGCAGGAAGAACCACGACTACTGCAGGTAGAGGGTTTTCTGGCAGTGCATCAATCGCCTGTTCGAATCCGGAGAGATTACGGAACTCCTGCAGTGCGCTGTCACGAGAGATCGTCTCCACAGAGGCGATGTCGCTGTTCTGTTCTAATTGGTCGATCAGTGATCGAGAGTCGGCGTGCTGCAGATCGTGTTTGAGAAATATTGAGATCTGAGCTGCTCCCTCAAGGTTGCTACCAAGCGGCTGCAGGGTGGTCAGAATGGTGAAAAGCCCCGCAGGTAGTGCCAGGGCAATGCCGATTACCGCAATGGTCATCAGCGCTGAGAAGGGGGTGTTGAGCAGCGGATCGAGGCCGGTATGGAAGGCGTCACGGTGGTTGCGTAGCCAGCTGTCGATACGGCCGGCGGGGCGAGCGGTGCTGGCCCCTTCGCTGCGACGACTCTGCTCTTTTCGACTCATCTGCCTGATCTCGGTACGACGCTCTGCATCTGGCCGTGGTCGAGCACCAGGGTGCGGTGTCCGAGACGTTTGATCAGGTGCAGGTCGTGACTGGCGACAATCACCGTTACCCCGACCTGGTTGAACTGCTCGAACAGCCCCATGATCTCCTCTGAGAGCTCGGGGTCGAGGTTGCCGGTTGGCTCATCGGCCAGTAGCAGCGGTGGTTTGTTGACCACTGCTCGTGCAATTCCGACACGCTGCTGCTCGCCGCCAGAGAGGCTGATCGGTAAGGCCCGCTCCTGTCTCAGCAGTCCTACCTTATCTAGCGCCGCGCGCACGCGGCGGCCGATCTCTCGGGGACGATACCCTTCGATCACCAGCGGTAGGGCGACATTCTCAAATACGGTGCGGTCACAGAGCAGGCGGTGGTTTTGAAAGATCAGCCCCACCTTGCGCCGTACATAGGGGATCTGGCGTCGTTTGATGCGCGCCATGTTCTGTCCATCGATCACTACCTGTCCGCGTGTGGGGTGTTCGATGAGGGCAATTAGTTTCAGCAAGGTGCTCTTGCCGGCACCGGAGTGGCCGGTGAGGAATGCGAACTCGCCGCTTTCGAGGTGGAAGTTGACGTTGCGTAGCGCATCGTGACCCTCGGCGTAGCGTTTGCTGACGTTATCGAAACGGATCATCTTTGAGCCGAACAGGCCTCTCCTGCAGTTTAGTTATTATTGTTCTTCGCCCTGCGTCTGTAGCAGGGCATCGACAAACTCGCTGGCATCGAAGGGGCGTAGATCCTCGATTCCCTCACCCACACCGATGAAACGGATCGGGATGCCAAGTCGTTTGGCGATGGCGATGACGATGCCGCCCTTGGCGGTACCGTCGAGCTTGGTCAGGGTTATACCAGTCAGGCCGACCGCATTGTGGAACTGCTCCGCCTGGTTGAGCGCATTCTGCCCAGTGCCAGCGTCGACAACCAGCATCACCTCATGTGGTGCCTGTTCATTCTTTTTACCCATTACCCGTTTGATCTTCTTCAACTCCTCCATCAGGTTGCCCTGGGTATGGAGTCGACCGGCGGTGTCAGCGATCAGGATGTCTGTATTGCGTGCCGTTGCGGCCTCGACACCGTCGAAGATAACCGAGGCGGAGTCGGCACCGCTGTGCTGGGCGATGACGTTGATGTTGTTGCGCTCACCCCAGGTCTGCAACTGCTCGACGGCGGCGGCACGGAAGGTGTCGCCGGCCGCGAGTACCACCGAACGGCCCTGATCCTGAAAACGACGAGCAAGCTTGCCGATGGTGGTGGTCTTGCCAGCACCGTTGATACCGACCATCAGGATGGTGAAGGGTTTGATGTCGCTAGGCGGGTCGAGTGGTTTGGCGCAGGGCTCAAGAATGGCGATCATCTGTTCACGCAGGGCGGCGAACAGTGCCTCAGCGTCGTCGAGCTCCTGGCGTGAAACACGTTCCGTCAGCTCGGCAATAATCGACTGAGTCGCCTCAATACCAACGTCGGCCAGCAGCAGCTGGGTCTCGAGCTCTTCGAGCACCTCATCGTCGATGGTGCGCTTGGCGGCGATCAGGTCGCGCACATCGGTATTGAGCACCTCGCGGGTGCGGCTCAGCCCCTGGCGTATACGGCCGAATAGCCCCTTCTTCTCTACGGGCTTCTCTTCTGGGCTACTCTTCTCTTTTTTGAAACCAAACATGGCAATCGTGGTCGTATCGGGGAGTGCGGTATCGTAACATCCGCACGGTGCCTGGAGTAGGCCGAAGAACAATTAACAAATTCAGAGTGAGAACTATGCTGAAACGCCTCTTATCCATCTCTATTCTACTGCTGCCGGCAGTAACGCTGGCAAACGATAGTGCCCATGAGTATCGACTTGAAAATGGACTCAAGATTATTGTGCATGAGGACCACCGCGCGCCCGTGGTGGTCTCTCAGATCTGGTACAAGGTCGGCTCAAGCTATGAGCACGACGGCATTACCGGTGTCTCCCATGTGCTTGAACATATGATGTTCAAAGGGACCAAGAAACACGCGCCGGGTGAATTCTCACGCATCATCGCTGAGAACGGCGGCAGCGAGAACGCCTTTACCAGTCTCGACTATACGGCCTACTTTCAGCGCCTGGAGAAGAGTCGTCTGCCGATCGCCTTCGAGCTGGAGGCGGACCGAATGCGGGGTCTACTGTTGCCCGAGGAGGAGTTTCACAAGGAGCGCCAGGTGGTGATCGAGGAGCGACGTACCCGCACCGAGGACAAGCCGACGGCGATGACCTACGAGCAGTTCCGTGCCACCGCCTTCACCGCCAGCCCCTATCGGATGCCGGTGATTGGTTGGATGAACGATCTGGAGAGTATGGAGGTCGAAGACCTGCGCGCCTGGTACCAGCGTTGGTATGCCCCTAACAACGCTACTCTGGTGGTGGCGGGTGATGTCGTTCCCGAAGAGGTATATGCGTTGGCCAAGCAGCACTTCGGACCACTCAAGCCAAGTGATCTGAAACCGCTCAAGCCACGTATTGAACCCGAGCAGCTCGGTATTCGTCGTATCAACGTCAAGCTGCCAGCGCGCCAACCCTATCTACTGATGGGTTACAAGGCGCCGGTACTCAACACTACTGAGGCCGACTGGGAGCCCTACGCACTGGAGGTGCTGGCCGGCATTCTAGATGGTGGTGATAGTGCACGGTTGGCCAACACACTGGTACGAGGCAGTCAGATCGCCGCCAGTGCCGGTGCCGGTTATGGCCTCTACGACCGACTCTCTGATCTGTTCCTCTTCGACGGTATTCCCGCAGAGGGACAGAGTGTTGAAGCGGTAGAGCAGGGGCTGCGTGAGCAGATTGAGAAGATTAAAAACGAGCCGGTCGGAGCTGATGAGATGAAGCGGGTCAAGGCGCAGGTAGTGGCCGCTGCCGTCTATGAACGCGATTCAATCTTTTACCAGGCGATGCAGATCGGCACCCTGGAGACAATCGGACTCGGTTGGAAACACCTCGATGAGTATGTCGAGCGGGTGCGCAGTATCACCCCGGCGCAGGTGCAGCAGGTGGCGAAAAAATATCTGGTCGATGAGCGGCTGACGGTGGCGGTACTCGACCCGCAACCGATGGAGCAGGGTAAGTCGCGTCGACCTGCTACTGCAGGAGGGCGTCACGGTGGATAATCCAATTCAACGTTGTATGAAGAGTGTGGTGGCCGCCGTTGCACTGATCCCCGCGCTGCTAATGGCCTCACCCGATATCGAGCACTGGACCACCTCGAACGGTGCGCGGGTCTACTTTGTCGAGGCGCGAGGCCTGCCGATGGTCGATCTGCGTGTGGTCTTCGATGCCGGTAGTGCCCGTGATGGAGGTAAAGCGGGCCTCGCCTCGTTGACTAACGGTCTGCTCGCTGAGGGTGCAGGTGAGTGGAGTAGCGAGCAGATTGCGGCTCGTTTTGAGGGGGTGGGCGCCAACTTCGGCAACGATGCGCTGCGCGATATGGGATTGGTAACGCTGCGCACCCTCAGCGACGGCCCGATTCTCGATCAGTCGCTCGATACTCTGGCGACACTACTGGTCAAGCCGCGTTTTGATAAAGACGTTTTTGAACGTGAGCGTAGTCGCATGCAGGTCGGGTTGCGGATGAAATTGCAGTCGCCGGGTACGGTGGCGAGTCGCGCTTTTTATAAAGCACTCTATGGGGATCACCCCTACGCCTCGCCTTCAAATGGTACCGAAGAGAGCATTGCGGCACTGACGCGCAAGGATGTGGCAGCCTTCCATCAACGCTACTACGTCGCCGCCAATGCGGTGATCGCTATCGTCGGTGATCTCGATCGCAAAGGGGCTGAGCAGGTGGCGGAGCGTCTTGTGAAGAATTTGCCCAAGGGCAAACGGGCTGCTGCCCTGCCAAAGGTGCCAGCACTGACCGAGTCGAAGACGATCCGTATCAACCACAGCTCCAGCCAGACCACGGTGCTGATTGGTCAGCCCGGTATACGTCGCGGTGAAGCAGACCACTTTGCCCTCTATCTGGCCAACCATGTCTTGGGTGGTAGTGGTCTCTCATCGAAGTTAAGTGATGAGATTCGTGAGAAGCGCGGCCTCACCTACAGCGTCTATAGCTATTTTTCGCCAATGGCCGAAAGTGGGCCGTTCCAGATGGGACTGAAGACCAAGAATGAGCAGCGTGATGAGGCGATTAAGCTGCTGCGTGAGACCTTGCAGACGTATCTCGACAAGGGGGCGAGCGACAAGGAGTTCATCGCATCGCGCAAAAACATTACCGGCGGCTTCCCGCTGCGCATCGATAGCAACAAGAAGATCATCGGCTATCTGGCGATGATCGGTTTCTACGGGCTGCCACTCGACTATCTCGACACATTTAACGCCCGTATTGAGGCGCTACAGCGCGAGGGTGTGGCGCAGCGTTTTCGTGCCCGGCTCAATCCAGAGCGGATGGTGACGGTGATTGTCGGTGGTGGGGTGGAGACGGAGTAGCTGTCGCCGTTGAGGCGTTAGGCCTCGACATCGATACCGTGGGGGCGAATCTCTTCAGGCTCCTCATCGAGATGGTCACGATCTTGATGGCGACGCGCGGCGGCACGCCGCTCGTGCTCATCGCGGGTATCGAGTAGCACCTTCTGCTGCTCCCGGCGGCGTTGTGCGTGGCGCCGCTCCTCCCCCTCGCGAGGCATGCGCACCTTGCGCTCCTCGGTCGATTTGATCGGCGCGTAGGGTTCGACAATGTCGACATCGTGGACCTCGCTGCTCTTTTCATTTGACTTGACCATGGTGCGAAGCTGCAGGTCGTCATCGGGGGGGGCAATCTTCATAGTGGCATCCTGTCGGCTATCTTATTGTTTTGTATAGCGCTATCCATGGCGATGTTCAAGTGGCGTGGCTGACGGTGTGTCAGCGTTAGCATGCCGCTATCACAATATCATCACAATCAAATGTGCAATCAAAAGAACCCATAATCGTAACCCAACCCTCATTTCCTCCGCTGGAGGAGTTGCAACCCTATCTGGAACAGATATGGCAGAGCAGGCAGCTGACTAATGGGGTTGGCACTCCACGATGCGTTGGAACAGGCGCTTTGCGACTATTTGGGAGTTGAGTATCTTTCGCTTGTCTCGAGTGGCACGACTGCGCCGTTAATGGCGCTCAAGGCCCTGAGATTAAGTGGTGAGGTGATTACGACACCCTACACGTTTGCTGCGACATCACATGCGCTATTGTGGAGTAACATAAAAAATCAGTATTCGCTGATATCGAATCTGAGGGTTTTAACCTCGATCCCGAAAGGGTTGAGTCGCTCATTACCGGAACGACCTCGGCTATTTTGCCAGTGCACTGCTATGGCCTGCCATGTAATACCGAAGCATTCGAGGCACTTGCGGAGCGGTTTGGTCTCAAGCCTCTCTATGATGCGGCACAAGCTTTCGGTGTGATGCAGTCTGGTGAATCGATCATGAAGTGCGGTGATCTCTCGATACTCAGTTTTCATGCAACCAAGGTCTTCAACACCCTGGAAGGGGGGCGATTATCTGTAGAGATGAGCAGAGCAAGCGAGAAATCGACCTATTGCGTAACTTCGGTTTTGAGAGCGAGACCTCAGTCGTTATGTCAGGTATTAATGGCAAGATGAGCAAATTTCATGCAGCTGTTGGATTGCTGCAGTTAAAACATGTTGATGAGGCTATCACTCGGAGGGTGGCGGTATTCAGGTAATACCATGAGTTGCTTGTCGCTGTTAGTGATGTGGTTTTGTTTGAAAGTGAAAGTGAAAGTGAGAGGGTGAGCCATTTTAATCATGGCTATTTTCCGATCCTTGTTGCGGAGGATTTTCCGATTAGCCGAGATCAGCTTTATAAGCGCTTTATCGAGCAGCAGATCTAACGTACGCCGATACTTCTACCCGTTGTTGAGTGATATGCCAATGTATGTTGAAAATAATCCTTCGGTAGATAATGTTCTGCTCAATGCCCGGAGCAGATCTGAGCAGGTGATCTGTTTACCGATCTCTGCAGAGATGAGTGAGTTTGATGTCGAGCGGGTGGTGGATATCATCCGCAATTTAGTAACAGCTGAAGACGGGGCTGGTCGTACGTAACCAAAATGTATGGTGTCAAGATTGGTTGTAGAAATGCCTTCGGCACTTTTTGACAAAACGCTTCACCGTGTCGTTTGACTTCTGTTCCAATGTTTTTATTAACGTTAATGCTTCGCCTTGCGTCGCCCTGGCATGTTCGATCTGTTCAAATCCATAGGCAATACCCGGGCGTCGATTGCTGCTTGAAGCGTCACTATGCTTCTGATCTTCATCAGGCACGATGATGCTAGTACAGCCGCAGAGAGCTGCGTAGGTGGAGTAGAGTGTGTGTGGGTCGTACGAGATGCAGTACTCAACCGAGTTGAAGATATCTGCGATTTCCGTGTGGCTTTTGCCATCGATCAGTATCGAGTCAGACGTGTCATGGATTAACTTCCTTCTCTTTCCCTTGCGCAGGATGTGACAGCTGCCGCTGCGCTTGTCTCGATGTTGGTTTGAATAGATGTCATCCCTCAACCAGTATGTCTGTAGCTGATTGTCACTATCTGGATTGATCTCATCATCATTGAACACCTTATGAAAGTAGAAATAGAGTTCACCCTCTCGATAATCGATAGGTTTGCGGAGTGAAGAGTTGGGTGAATAGAGAAACCACCTGACAACCTTTGCGGCATTGAGCGGGTTGGACTGGATGATTTCAGGATAGATGACAATTGCATCATCAATATCTGTTGCCTCAGCAATGCGGCTGTTGAGTATTGGATTGAGTTGGAAGGGGGACTTTCTGATTCGGTTGGCGTATTTGATGCGCAAGTAGATGTTTCGTAGCGGGTTCGCGGACAGGCGCGGTTTTTTATAGGGCCAGATCGAAGCGTCGTGCCCCTCTTGAATGAGCAGGTGGCAGAGGCGATGGAGCGCAATAATGCCACCGATGTTTTCGTTGTAGCTGGGTGCCAGTATTACGAATTTCATCGCTATTTGTCAGTGCCTAGATCGTTAGGAGGTGTCTGATAAGTTTCATTAGTTATGATGGTACGGTTACGATGGATAAGCCTCAATAATAGTGACATCTGCGATAGTCGTTCCAGTGATAGAGCTGACTGAAAAATCGCACCTGTTGAGTAAGGTTTTCCACTCCGTCAGGGTGCGCATCTTGCCGCCGAGCCAGAAGAGTTGTTCAAGATCGATCAGTTTTTGCAGTCGGCTATGATTCTTGGCGCTATCAATTACACCTTCGATGAGAATGAGTCGGCCGTTTTTCGCCATGGCTTTTCGGCAACGTTTGAGGATTGCGAGACATTCGGCGTCACTCCAGTCACGTAACACATGTTTGAGGATGTAGGCATCGCCATTGGTTGGTAAATCAGAGAAAAAATCGCCACTCTGGAGGCTGCAGCGGTCGTTCAGTTTCAAAGTGTTTATGCTTGCTGTGGCAAGTTCAATAGCCTGCTGGCTATCGAAAAGCTCTCCATGAGTATTTGGATAGGTGGTTAATATCTTGGTCAGAAGAGCACCACGGCCTCCGCCAATATCAACGATTCGTCTGAATCGACTAAAGTCATAAGCGTTGATGATCTGGGTGCTTTGCCAATGGCTCCATGCATTCATACCGGATCTGAACTGTTCACCATATGATCTGTTTTTTTCCATAAAGTCATAAAAACTGATTTTGTGGGTTGTCTCGAAAGCGCTCACCCCTGTTTTTATGCATTTGGTTGAATTGGCGTAGGCGTTCCAATTTTCACTGTTTCCACTGAAAAGAACCCAGTTGCTAATAGGGTTCTCATTGCTATTAAGTAGTTGTAAAGACAATGGTGTGTTTTCGTAATATCCATCCTGGCTGAGTTTGAAGATGTCAAAGGATGTGAGTGCGCGCATTAATCTGTCGAGTGATTTGGCGTCGGTTTTGGTTTTTGTTGAAAGCTGATCAATCCTCATCGGTTTGAAATAGAGCAGGTCGGCAATCTTTAGTTCTGTACAGGTGTAGATTGCCCTGAAAAGGTAGACGGATGAGAGCGTCCAGTAAATAGGTTGTGTGGTGGGTTCTTTAAGGATTTTAAGTGTGATCCAGTCTCGAAATTTTTCGATAGTGGATCTTAGTCGGTTTGGCATGGAAAACATGATGCTCTTTCGGTTATGTCTAGAGTTGGTAGCCGAAATGGATGGCGAGCTCACGAGAATCATCGCTGAGATGTCTGGTATCTACTCTTGCTCTCCACGCATCAACTAGGGTGTGGTCAACGTTATTCCTTGTTTTTAGGTTGGGATCACCGATGCCATCAATTAAGCGATTGCCGCTATACGGGGTTAGCATCGCTTCGGAGAAATTAATGCCAATGAAGTTACATAGCTCGTGCATTTTTTGCTCGGTGTTTTGAATAAGATCTTCGTATCTAATTAAGAATTTCCGTTTGCCGGGTATGGTTTCAAGAAAAGCAATAGCGGTCCTGTTTCTCTCCAGCCACATGTTTTCCATGTCATGAAAAGTGTCCAAATTCTGAAACAGTACGTCTGCCTCTTTGAGGCGCATCATTGAGTCGGTGACTGCGCAGGGGTGCCTGACTAAGTGGATGTATTTAGGTTCCTCAAAGATCCTCTCGGCAGAGGCGATGATGTTGATATTGCGTATATAGCTGGGCGTTTTGTCGATAAGGATCGGCTTGCTGCTGGTGCTATGGATGAGTTGGTAGAGTTTGTGAATGGGGATGTCCCTATAGGTGAGATTGCTCACATATATAAATGCCTCTCCGATGCTCATGTTCAACTGTTCAGCGAGTGTTTGTGCCAAGCCGTAGAGTTTCCACATGGGGCCGGCATCAACAATTTTTCGTTCTCGCGCTTTCATTGTGTTGTAACCAAGAAGATGGAGTTCAGGCGGCGCATTAAGAAGCGGGTGACCAGTGAGTAGTGTTCTGAAAAGGGTTGTTCCCGATCTGGGTACTCCAAGTATAAAGAGTGTTGGATCCTTGATTTTGTTTTCTGGGAAGTGGTCTGAGTGTGGAGGCTGCTCGGTTTCGAGTGGTGTAGATGTTAACTGTTTTGCAAGCTGACGAATGGTTAGTCGTGCATTAAGTTCATCTGGGTAAAGGTCTGAAACGCCGATATGTTCTTTGACAAAGGGATTTATTTCGCGCCAGAGAATTAGTCGGTGTTCCCATCGTTCATCCACTTCGAAGAAGAGCGTGTCAGCTTCAATCTCTGTCGAGAGGGAGGCTGTCGTATTTTTCAGACACCACGATGAGATACGTTTGATGATCTCTTGTTCGCTGTATCTACATCTGGGGTTCATGATGAAGCTCGCTGCGTGTCGTTAATGTTTGACCGTCATGGCAGGGATGCCAAATACGGTTTCGCCCTGATGCACATCTCTGATGACAACTGATCCTGCTCCGATCGTTGCATCGTCTGCGATATTTATACCGGGCAGAATCGTCGCATGTGGGTGTATGGTGACGCGATTCCCAATCATGGCTTTGCCACCGATCACAACGTGCGAGCCGATTTGACAACAATTACCACTCTGGACGTCATGGCTGATGGTTGTGTGGCTCGATACGAAGGTGTGTGGGCCGAGTTGGACATCACATGAGATAACACAGAACGGTGAAATGATGACGCCTTGCTTGAGGTGGGTGTTGTCCGGGTTGCAGTTTGCCTTTTCAGAGACGATGGTGGCGAATTTCCCGCCTCGATCAGTAATGAGTGCTGCGTAGTGTTCTCTGATTTTTGGATCGCCTATTGCGCAGAGATAGGCGGCTGATGATTCGGGTTGGTGAGATTCTACTGGCTCCTGAATGCGTGCGCCATTGAGATGTTTGCCTTGCAATATATCTTCTCGGTCATCCAGAAATATTATTGGCTCAAAGCCGTGCTGATGATGTCTTGGAGAGAAGCCGCGCGCCAAATAGTAGAGTTCCCTGCCAAAAGAGCCAGCGCTGATAATATAGAGTTTTTGTGTCATTGCAGGGTAGCGCCGCCATCCATAATCAGTGTTTGGCCTGTTATCCAGCGGCTTGCATCAGAGAGAAAAAAGAGGATGGCATTGGCAATGTCCTGAGGTGTGCCGTATCCAAATGGGTAGCCTTGCTCATCCGTGCTGAGCTGCTCTTCTGAGTAGCCGCCGTTGAGCATGGGAGTCTTGACCATACCCGGCGCAAGGCAGTTGCAACGAATTCTGGTCGCGGCCAATTCGCTTGCCAGTGATTGTGAAACGCCAATTAGAGCCGCCTTGCTCGATCCATAGGCTACAAAACCGGGCCATCCAAATTTGGCTGAGAGTGAAGATATGAAAATCAGTGAGCCACCGGCAGCAATGGTGCCTCTCTTTACCAGTTCTCGGGTCAGTGCTACCGGGGCTTCAACATTGATGGCGTGAAGCTCGCGCATGATTTTATCGGTAGTGTATTTGATCGGAGCAACACGGGAGCCACCGGCACAGTGTACGACTCCGTGCAGGGTTGGACATTGTTTGACCAGGTGGGCAATGTCGCTCTGTTGTAAAAGATCGGCCTGGATGCCCTGATGTCCTTCCCCTTCCAGTTGTTCAAGGGTGTTTTGCAGTCGTTCAATGTTGCGTCCTGTCGCAATAACTCTGCCACCATTGGCGGCAATTGAGCTGGCAGTCTCCTGGCCGATCCCTGATGAGGCTCCAGTGATCAGGCAGCACTTACCCTCTAGTGAGAATGGCTTTGAACTCATATCTCGACCAATTCAGGAATAACCAGGCTGTCCAGCCTGCAGGCGACAGATGCCCAGGAGAGGCCCACTCCAAAGCCGCATAAAACAAGACTCATCGAGCCAGATGTGAGTGGCTCTCGGCAACGGTGTAGGAGTGTGATTGGAATGGTTGCTGAGCTGGTGTTGCCAAACTCCTCAAGTGTTGAGGGGGTTTTTTCAGGCTCGAGTTTCAAGCGTTTGCCGATGAAATTGTTAATCATCTTGTTAGCCTGATGAAAGATAAAGGCGTCGATCGAATCTTTCTCAAGCTGTGCAAAATCGAGTAATTCTTTGACGATCTTAGGGGCGGTTGCAGTTGAGAAGTTGAATACGTCTTCACCACGCATTTCAAACGGTGTGCTGCATGCCACCTCGCCACCATCGAGGGTTTCGTGGATATAATTATCGCGGGTAAAGGGTGGATTACCACACGGACGGCGCTCCATGATGACATCCCAGCCGGAACCATCGGTGCCAAATTGGAAGTACATTGGTTCGGCGTTGTTAGAAAGCTCAAGTGCGGTGGCTGAGATCGCGTCGCCAAAAAGAGGGGCAATCTCATCTCTTCTGGAGGGTACTTTGATCTTTCCCGCCGTATCACCGACGAGAAGCAGGACCTTTTTCGGACCATTTTCTCTCAAAAAACTGCCCGCAATATAGAGCCCGTAAGGGTAGCCTGCACAGCCCTGGTTTACATCGAAGGCCGCACAGCTACTAGGGAGTCCAAGGCGGTCTTGCAGAATGCATGCGGTCGCTGGAAGGGCAACATCAGGGGTTTGGGTGAGATAGATCAATGCATCGATTTCACCACGATCCCAGCCTAACTCGCTGAGCAGGCGGTCAGCGGCTGCGTGCGCAAGATCAGAGCCGAACTGGTCGCGATTACAGAGTCGCCTCTGCTTGATCCCTGTGGCTGCTGAGAACCGTTCGCGCAGCGACTCATCTCCATAGCCGCTTTCTGATACCTGTTCGATCTGTTTTGGCACGGCCACAGAGAGGCCAACAACTCTGACGCCCTCAAGGATGGCATCCATCAGGAGAGCATCTGCTGTTTTTGCACGATTTTGTTTTTTAACTCTCCCAGCGTTTTACATGAGAGCAGTTCATCACCAGAGACCTGTACGTCATACTCCGCATAGATCATCGCAACAGTTGAGACGGATGCGAGTGAATCCCACTTTTCCAGCTCCTGAAATGCAGTCTCCAATGTGAGTTCATCTACCTGATTATTAAGTGCTTCATGTATGTTCTCGAGAAATAGTGCTGAATCCACTGAACGGGCTCCTGAATGCCGGGAAAAAAGTCTCAATTTGAGATGTCGATATGGGCAGTATACCTATGCCTGAAGAGTATGTGGTAAGAGGGTACGTGTACCCATATGTGTTCGTGGTGGTTAAATAGTGTCGGGTGGTGCGTCTGATTGGACGCTTGGATATGATGTTGTGCTTTGTCGAGAGTGGATGGGTTGTGATGGGGGGGAAGATTCGCATCATTGGTGGCAGTTGGAGGGGGCGAAAATTCCCTATTCCCGATGTGGAGGGGCTACGACCGACCCCCGATCGGGTGCGCGAGACGCTGTTTAACTGGTTGATGCCGGTGCTTGGTGGGGCGCGCTGTCTTGATCTCTATGCCGGCAGTGGTGCGTTGGGGCTTGAGGCCGCCTCACGGGGTGCGGATCGGGTGGTGATGGTTGATCGAGATCATGGCGTGGTGAGACAGCTTCGGCACAATATCGATACGCTCAAAAGTGACCGGGTCTCTGTGGTGCAGGCCGATGCGCTTGCCTATCTTGAGCGTGTGGAACAGCCGTTCGATATCGTCTTTCTCGATCCACCTTTCCGTCAGGAGTTGGTGGCTGAGTGTTGCCAGCGACTCGAGTCAGGAGGGTGGCTGACAGCGAATGCCCATATCTATCTGGAGCTGGAGCGGGAGCTGGGAGAGCCGCAGTTGCCAAAGGGGTGGTCACTACTGCGTAGCAAGGTTGCTGGGCAAGTGGGGTATCATCTGGCGACCCGGCAGGCGGGCGAATAGAGTGAGCAGAGATTTATGGCTATAGCGATCTACCCTGGCACCTTCGATCCGATTACCAACGGACATATCGATCTGGTGAATCGCGCCTCGCGGCTGTTCGACAAGGTGGTGGTGGCGATTGCGGTGAATGTGCCGAAGCAGCCCGCCTTTACCATTGAGGAGCGGGTCGACTTTGCACGAACCGCGCTGGCCGAGGTCAAAAATGTCGAGGTGACCGGTTTCGAGTCGTTACTGGTCGACTTTGTGAAGGAGCGGGGCGGTGACGTGATCCTGCGTGGTCTGCGTGCGGTCTCAGACTTTGAACATGAGTTTCAGTTGGCGAGCATGAATCGCCATCTAGCCCCCGAGGTAGAGACGATGTTCCTCACCCCGGCCGAGCAGTTTACATACATCTCATCGAGCCTGGTGCGGGAGATTGCAGCACTGGGTGGGGATATCAGCCCCTTTGTCCATGAGAAGGTTGTGGCTGCACTAAAAGACAGAATGCGCTAATATAGCGCGGCTCTAATATATGGTGCCCGAGTGGCAGATTTTTCTGGAGAATTTCGATGGCTTTGCTGATCAATGAAGAGTGTATTAACTGCGACGTCTGTGAGCCGGAGTGCCCCAATGGCGCCATTACCCAGGGTGATGAGATCTATGAGATTGATCACACTCTCTGCACCGAGTGTGTTGGTCACTACGACGAGCCGCAGTGCATCGAGGTCTGCCCGGTAGACTGCATTCTGATTGATCCGGAACACACCGAGAGCAATGACCAGCTACAGGCAAAGTATGAGAAGCTGACCGCCGACTGACTTGGTGTTGAAGAATCGGTAATGTTGAGGGGCCTTCGGGCCCCTTTTCTATTTGGGAGAGATTGATGCGTTACATACTCTGTTTGCTACTACTTATCGCGCTGCCACTGCAGGCCGCACCACCCGCGGCTGCCGTAGCCACGGCGCACCCCGCTGCCACCGAGGCGGGTCATGAGATCCTGGCTGCTGGCGGTAACGCCTTCGATGCCGCTGTAGCGGTCTCGGCGGTACTGGCGGTGGTGGAACCCTACAGTTCAGGCATCGGAGGTGGTGGTTTCTGGATGCTGCACCGAGCTGAGGATGGTTATGAGGTGATGGTCGATGGGCGGGAGCGGGCGCCGCTTGAGGCGCATCGTGATCTCTATCTCGATAAGAGTGGTGCTGTAGTTGAGGGACTCTCGGTTGATGGCCCGCTGGCAGCAGGCATTCCGGGTGAGCCGGCAGCGCTGGTCCATATCACCAAATACTATGGTCAGCTGTCGCTGAAACAGGCGCTGGCACCGGCGATCCGTGCTGCCAAAGAGGGTTTCAAGGTCACCCCGCACTATCGTCGCATGGCGGGATTCAGGCTCGAAGCACTGCGCGCTTCACCGGCTGCTGCGAAGGTATTCCTCAAAGAGGGTGAGGTGCCGCCTGAGGGTTATCTGATTCGTCAGCCCGATCTGGCGCGCACCCTGGAACAGCTCGCCAAATACGGTAGAGACGGTTTCTATGCGGGCCCGATCGGCGAGATGCTGGTCAAACAGGTGCACCATGCCGGGGGCATCTGGACGCAGCGTGATCTGCGCAACTACCGGGTGGTCGAGCGTGAACCGATTCGCTCTACCTATCGTGGTCTGAAGGTCAGTTCGGCACCGCCCCCCTCATCGGGCGGTATCGCACTGGCAACGATGCTTAATATCCTCGATGGTTACGATCTGGCCGAGATGGATGAGGTGACACAGACCCACCTGATCGTCGAGGCGATGCGCCGTGCCTACCGTGATCGTACCGAGTATCTGGGGGACAGCGATTATGTCGAGGTGCCGATTGAGCGGTTGATCGACCCCAAATATGCTAGTGGGCTGCGTGCCTCAATCAATCCCAGGCGAGCGACCCCGAGCAGTGATCTACCCGGTTTTGCGGTTGAACCGGGTGGCAACGACACCACCCACTTCTCGATTCTCGACCGTGAGGGCAGCTATGTCTCTGCCACGCTGAGTATCAACTACCCCTTCGGTTCTGGTTATATGCCGCCTGGGACCGGTGTTTTGCTCAACGATGAGATGGATGACTTCTCCGCCAAGCCGGGTACACCCAACGTCTATGGTCTAGTCGGCGCGGAGGAGAACGCCATCGAACCGGGCAAGCGCATGCTCTCCAGCATGAGTCCAACCTTTGTTAGTGGCCCGGATGGGGTGGCGATTCTCGGCACACCCGGCGGCAGTCGTATTATCACCATGGTGCTGCTCGGCATCCTTGAGGTCGTTGAGGGCAAGGCCCCTGATGCATGGGTATCACGCCCACGCATTCACCATCAGTATCTGCCCGACACCATCTTCTACGAGCAGGCTGCCTTGAGTAAATCAGAAGTGGAGGGACTGGTGGCGCTTGGTCATAAGCTAAAAGCCTCGGAACGCAGCTGGGGCAACATGCAGGCAGTCTGGTGGAATCGCAAAGGTAACCGTGTTGAGGCGGCGAGCGATCCGCGCGTCGAAGGGCGAGCAGAGGTTAGATAATGTGTGTGGTAAAATTATCCTCGCGGCGGTGTGTTGCAAGTGGTG
Source organism: Solemya pervernicosa gill symbiont (assembly GCF_002020875.1). Lineage (NCBI taxonomy): Bacteria > Pseudomonadati > Pseudomonadota > Gammaproteobacteria > Solemya pervernicosa gill symbiont. Next base: position 92,979 of record NZ_MPRL01000001.1, read on the forward strand.
AGGTGTGACGTACTAAAGATTTGTCGATATTTTTGCCGCTTAAAAGGATTTTTATGTCATTAACAATTATTACTGTTGCCTATAACAGCCATCTTGCTATTTCTTCTAATTTAAAGTCACTGATTGACTCGAATCGATTTCCTGTCGTGATAGTTGATAACGGCAGTGAGCCTGAGTCTGTCGAAGCAGTTAAAAAAGAATTTTCCAACGTCAATCTTCTTGAGATGGGGCAGAACGCAGGTTACGGGCGTGCAGCCAATGCAGGTCTTTCCGTTTGCGATACAGAATATGTGTTATTGATTAATCCCGATATCAATATTGATGTTGAGATGGTTGTCAAACTAATGCAGCGAGCAAAAGAGCATAAGGGTGAGTCTCCTCTCGTTGCACCCGCCGTGACAACCGATGCACAGACTTTTGATGGCGCTAAAGAGCGGCGCTGGATTAGTGGCTCAATTATGTTGATCGATGTTGAGGCGGTTAGAGAAATCGGTTTATTTGATGAGAATATTTTTCTCTATTTTGAAGATAGTGATCTGTGTCAGCGTGTCATAGATTCTGGTCAGAAAATATTGCAATTTACCGATTTTCTTGTGCTGCACCAAAAAGGTCAGTCATGCATTATCAATAGTGACGCTCAAAGGATGAAGAGTTGGCACTATGGATGGTCATGGTCCTATTTCAAGGATAAGCATGAAAGGAGAGGCTTTTATATGAAGGCTCTTCGCAGGGCATTGATTTATTGGATTAAGAGCGTGACAAGGTTGGATCCAATGAAGCGTCTTGAATATGGCTGTCAGGCAAGGGGCGTTCTTGCTTACCTATTGGGCAGAAAGGCATTCGGTGAGCAAGGGCGTCCCGAGCTTCTTCCCTGACGATCACTAGACAAAGAGTGTCAGCTGCCTCAGCTTGAAGAGGAGGCTGAGTTAAGACGATATTTGATGGCGTAAAGTTCCACTCTCCTGCCAGACTTGATCCCAGCTATCGAGATCGAAGTCGATTACCAGTACGCCAGCGGGGGGGGGAGTGCCTGTCCCTGACCCGTCAGGTAGTGGCCCAGTTCGCTCAAGCCGGGGTTGTGGCCGACCAGCATGACGTGGTCGAAGCGGTTGCTGAAGTGCTGCACGATATCGAGCAGTGTCTGTAGTTCAGCGTTATAGATTTCCGCTTCGATCGCGATGTCATCGACAGGATAGTGGAGTTCACCCGCAACGATAGCTGCTGTGGTGATAGCTCGTTTGGCAGGGCTGCTGACAAGCTGCTCGGGCTTGATCTGCCGCTTACTCAGCTGTCGCCCCATCTCGGCGGCTTCCTCTTCACCTCTCGGTTCCAGAGTACGTTCAAAATCATCGGCGACCAGCTGCATCATGCTGGCCGTGGCATGGCGAAGAATGGTGAGACGTTTCATGATGTGGCCTGCTGTTGAAGGAAGTTTTTGCGTGATTCAGCTTCGATGTAGAGGCGCTTCACCTCTGGGTAGTGCTGTTTGATGGTGTTGTCGAGGGTGGCGATGGCGGACTCGACGTTGGCGGCACTGATCTCGTCAACAAAGTCGACGCTGAGGGTGGCGAGAATGAAATCGGGCCCCATGTGCATGGTCAGCACCTCGTTGATGGTGGTGATCTGTGTGTGACGTCCAGTGATCTCGCGAATGCCATCAACCACGCGCTGGTTGGCGCTCTCACCAATCAATAGACCTTTGGTCTCATAGGCGAGCCAGACGGCGGCGCCAGCGAGGATCAGGCCGATGATGACCGAGGCGGCGCCGTCAAAGTAGAGGTTGCCACTGATATCGCCCAGCCAGGTGGCGATCAGTGCGACCAGCAGGCCGATAATCGCAGCCGAGTCCTCGAACAGCACCACAAACATCGAGGGGTCCTTACCGCGCTGTACCGCCTCGATATACCCCCACTTGCCCTTGGCACGGGTGAACTCCCGCAGTGCAAAGAACCAGGCGACGCCCTCGAAGAGAATCGCCAGCCCCAGCACAATGTAGTTGATATGCACGTTTTGAATCGGTGCAGGGTGCTGCAGGCGGTGGATACCCTCGTAGATCGAAACGCCTGCGCCGACGGCGAAGATCAGGATCGCCACCACGAAGCTCCAGAAGTAGATCTCCTTGCCGTGGCCGAAGGGGAACTGCTCATCGGCGGGGCGGGCAGCGCGCTTCATGCCGTAGAGCAGTAGGACCTGATTGCCGGTATCGACCAGCGAGTGGATTCCCTCGGAGAGCATCGCTGAGCTGCCGGTGATAAAGGCGGCGATAAACTTGGTCAGAGAGATTAGTGCGTTGCCGATCAGCGCGGCATAGATCACTAGTTTCGAGGATGAGGCGGACATCGTTACACGGCTTCCCTGACAATGGTGAGTAATCGTGCCATTTTATCACCCGGGTGGGCTGAAGAAAGGTGTCAGTGCTGACAGCTGGGGCAGTAGAAGGTCGAGCGCTGCCCGAGTGTGAGTTGTTTGATTGGGGTTGCACAGAGTGGACACGGCTCACCGGTGCGGCCATAGACGTTGAGTTGCTGGGTAAAGTAGCCGGGTTTGCCGTCGCTGCCGGTAAAATCACGCAGGGTGGTACCGCCCTGGGTGATCGCCTCGCTCAGCACCTCTTTGATCGTCTCGGTCAGGGCCAGATAGCGGGTGCGGGAGATCTTGCCGGCAGCCGTGCGCGGGTGGATGCGGGCACGAAACAGCGACTCGCTGGCGTAGATGTTGCCGACACCAACCACTACCTTGCCATCCATGATGAACTGCTTCACCGCCACGCGGCGCCCACGGGAGAGCGTGTGGAGATGGTCGCCATCGAACCGTTCATCGAGCGGTTCAGGGCCAAGCGTGGCGAGCAGTTTGTGTTTGGCGGGATCGCCACGGCACCAGAGTACCGCACCGAAGCGGCGTGGATCGTTAAGGCGCAGCAGCTGATCACCAAAACGGATATCGAAGTGGTCATGTTTTCCAGCGGGGGTATCGCTGGCGGTGATGCGCAGGCTTCCCGACATACCGAGGTGCAGGATCAGGGTGCCGGGGGCGGTCTGCAGTAACAGGTATTTGGCGCGGCGGCCGACGGTAACTACCGATTCACCGGCCAGCTTCTGATCGAGTCCTCGCGGTATCGGCCAGCGCAGTTTTGCTTGGCGAACCACCACCTGATCAATGGTTGCACCCTTCAGGTGTGGCTCGATTCCACGGCGCGTTGTCTCTACCTCGGGGAGTTCTGGCATCGTTTGCTCACTTCAACTCTGTGGTCAGGTTGGGTAGAAGCGCTGCGGCCTGCTCTGCGGAGAAGTGGTAGCGAATGCCGAGCTCGGCGCGGGCCAGGATCAACTCCGGTGTGGTGGCTAGCATCTTCAGGGTGATCGTATCGCCACCACGTGGTGTGAGGGTAATGGTCGCTATGGATGGCTCATCCCGATAGGGGGTGACCTCAATCGCCTCGGCACCCTGCCAGCTCTCTACCAGTGCGGTGATGGCGTCGCCATCCATCACGATCTCTGATGGGGATAATTGCCAATGCTGATCACTGTCGAGCTGAAGCGTTCGATCGGGAAGGGCTATGTGGTTCAGTCTCTCTGCGCTGAGCAGGGTGGGTGAGACAAAGCGGCTCCAATCAGCGCTGAGGTGTAGATAGGTAAGGTCGTCGATCAGGTGGATGGTCTCGCCAACTATTACATAGCGATAGTGGTTGAGCGGTTCGCTATCACCAAAGCGGAGCGTGAGTTGATCGAGCTGTAGGGTGATCTGTGCTGGTTCAAGGCCCAATGCAGCCAGATCGGCCTCATTTACCGAGTAGCGACTGCGGCTAGGGGTAGTGGTGAGTTCGAGCAGGGCGCCTACCCGAAAGGTGTTGGCAGGGTGATCGGTCGGTCTCAGCAGTCGCCATTGGGTATCGGTCTTCTGTAGCTCGATTGTGTCGCGACCCAGACGCTGAATCTCGATGCGTTTGACCTCTGACGTAGTGAGTGAGGTCAAGGGTGTTGATACGCCTGTTCTCCCCTCATCTGTCTGATAGCGCACCAGGGTGATGAGTGCGCCAACGAGCAGCAGCAGTCCGATGTTGAGTAGGGTGGCTCTATTCACGTGCAGATAACTCTCTGTTGGAGGTGCTGATTGTAATCGATTGCACCGGCCATGCCTCTATTGCTGCTACGATGGGATAGCCTAGCGTGCTAGCCTTAGCGCTCATTTATTGCTGTTAGGAACTATGGATTCACTCGCTTACAACCTGCCACTCGAGTACCCACTGCTCTCGGCGCTGCTGATCGGATTTCTCAGTACCCTGCACTGTTTAGGCATGTGCGGCGGTATCATGGGTGTGCTCACCTTTAGCCTGCCCAAGGTGGTACGCGATCAACCGTTGCGACTGGGAGGCTATCTGCTCGCCTACAGCATCGGACGTGTTGGGAGCTATACCGTTGCCGGTGCACTGGTTGGTTCGATGGGGGGCGCTCTGCTGGAGTCTTTCGATCAGACCTACGGTTTTATCATTATTCAGGGGGCTGCCGCATTGCTGATGGCGGCGATTGGCCTCTATCTGGCGGGCTGGTTCCCGCGTTTTGCCATGATCGAGAAGATCGGCATCCCGCTGTGGAATCGCCTTGAGCCGATCGGACGCAGATTATTACCTGTCAGCTCACCACTGCAGGCACTGCTCTATGGCGTTATCTGGGGTTGGCTGCCCTGCGGTCTGGTCTATACGGCGTTGATCTGGACCATTAGCGCTGGCAGTGCGCTTAACGGCGCGTTGTTTATGCTCCTGTTTGGTGTGGGGACTTTACCGGCAGTGACCAGCGCGGGTATGCTAGCAGGCACAATAACGCGGTATGCACAGTACCCGCTTGCGAGACGTATTGCAGGCTCAATGCTGATAGTTATGGCGCTGGTCGGGCCACTGGTCACGATACTCAGCTAAACAGATTTGAAGCTAAACGCACCTGATTGAGGTTTTGCCATGAATCCATTCAACGCACTGTTGGGTGAGTCCCCAGAGTTTCAGGCGGTCATCCGCTCGTCGCAGATCGCGGCGGCGACCGATGTCACACTATTACTATTAGGTGAGAGTGGTACCGGGAAGGAGATGCTGGCTCGAGGCGTCCACCAGTCGAGCGGTCGTGCCGGGCGCGCTTTTGTGGCCATTAACTGTGCCGCACTTCCCGAGTCGCTGGCTGAGTCGGAACTGTTTGGGCACCGTAAGGGCGCCTTCACTGGTGCCGTGGCAGACAATCCCGGCTATATCCGTTCGGCCCATGGTGGCACCCTATTTCTCGATGAGGTGGGTGAGTTGCCGCTCTCGGTACAGACCAAGCTACTCCGTTTTCTCGAGTCAGGTGAGTGTCAGTCACTGGGCAGCAGTGAGACCCGCCACTCCGATGTACGCCTGATTGCAGCTACCCACCGCGACCTGCGTGCGCAGGTTGAAGCGGGGGCATTCCGCGAAGATCTCTACTATCGCATCCACGTCGTACCACTCGAGCTGCCCTCGCTACGCCATCGTACCGGCGATGTGACCAGGTTGGTTTCACACTTCATAACAGAGATGGCAGAAAAACACGGTGTCGATGCACCGAGCTTTAATCGCAGTGCAATGGCTCGATTAGCTGAGTACCGTTGGCCAGGAAATGTACGTGAGCTGCGTAATCTCTGTGAACGGATGGTGATTCTCCTCAGCGGTCAGGATATCGGTGTAGATAATCTGCCTGCTGAAATAGCTCAGCCATCGCCGCAGGGGCATATCTTTGATCTACCGGCGAGCGGCATCAGTCTGGATCAGTTGGAGCAACAGATGATTAGCCAGGCGCTGGATAGAAGCGAAGGCAATTGCAGTAAGGCGGCCAGGCTGCTAGGGCTCACGCGCGATACACTGCTCTATCGGATAAAAAAATACGCTATCTCGGCATAATAACCCGGGGCATAGAGCGAGTGATCCAACATGTTTTGCCCGCCAATCCATCTCTTTTGTACACGCCTCTGGCGCTATACCTTTTCCCAAGCTACGATCTAACTTTGTCTGTCACATCTTCCCTCCTGCTTTCATCAGCTCCGAGACAACTCATAACTTTTTTAACTAATTTGTTATTTTTACCCGTCATTTTATGAAGAATAATGTTTAATTCGTTGCCAGTAATACCGTTATGTTTTTTCAAGCCAATACCCTCTATGTGATGTACAAAGGTTTGACGATAATAGACAGCCACGTGTGACTACCATTTTTACTAGTACAGTCTTGGATAGATAAACGAGGACGGTTAGCCAACGTAAATATCACGATGGCGACAAGAATACGGAGAAGGTGAGAAAGTGGCAGTTAAGTGTAAAAATCGCTGCCAGTATCAGCATGGAAAAAGCAGAGCTGGATAGGGCGAATAAACTTGATAATTAAGTTGCTCTACTTAAACAGGAGAGTAACCTGCTAAAAAAGTGGTAACGGTTTCTTGCAGCAAAGTACGTGTTCGAGTTCCTTGGTGCATCTCGCAGCGGTTGTTACAACTGCTGCAAACGATCAGAAGCCGTAAGGACAAAGGAAGATTATCATCTGAGCAAAAATGTCAAAGAGACTCACGAACCGAATATCGGGGAGTCGCTATTTTTGCGAAAGCTTGTTTTTGGCATCCAAGCCCAAGCAAGGACAAAAATAGCAACTCCCCGGATCATTCCCTCGATTTCAATTCGGCAACCCCGTAAGCTAAATTCGTTATATTTACTAAATGACAAAGGCAAGACTAATTGCCATTATTAGCTTCATAGATTTACAGTGACAGATTTACTAATAGAATACACAGGGCTGTCGAGCTTATCCGAAACCGCATGAAGCCGCTAATTAGAAGGTACTAATGCTAAATAAATACGCAATTATTTCGGCAATATCAGTATTTTACTCTAACGCTGCTATCGCTGAGGCATTTAATTATTCAAAGATAAATATAGGGTGCGCTTCATCTCCAAGTAGAGTTCCTGATTTAAACGATGATATCGATGGGAATCATTTAACACATTTTGACACGGACAAGCATGATATTAACGCATGCTTATATGGTGCGGTCACGTCGTGACATGACATGTTGAATTGCTGTCATATGGCAGTCGCGTCATGTCTGTAAGTGTCATGACAGAGAAAAAATACAATAAAAACAGGGAGTGGAGATGTTGGCATGTCTTTTGCTTATTTGTTCTCTACTACGATAAAAAAAGTGCGATATACATAGTCGTACGCATAATGAATATTTAGGAAGTACCTGAGGATGGCAGAGAAACAAGCACGAAAAAGTGCACTAATTTATTGTCTGAACAGAAAGGTGGCTGTCGCATTGCTGCTGCTTCTAACAGGCATGTTTGCGCTGGGTGGAATTAATACCTTCTTCAACTACACCAACCGTATGGATTTCTGTATCTCCTGTCATACGATGAAGGTTAACTATGAAGAGTATAAAGAGACGCCGCATTTCAAAAATGCTTCCGGCGTGCAGGCAACCTGTGCCGACTGTCATGTGCCCAAAGAGTTTTTCCCCAAGGTGAAGGCAAAGATCCTCGCCGCCAAGGATGTCTATCATGAGATTCTGGGCACTATCGATACCCCGGAAAAGTATGAGGCGCATCGCTGGGATATGGCGAGTCGCGTCTGGGAGAAGATGCGTGCGACCGATTCGCGCGAATGCCGCAACTGTCACGATTTCGACAATATGGATCTGAGTGAGCAGAGCCGCAGCGCTCGCAAGAAACATGCGCGAGCCAACATGAATGGTGACGAGGGTAAGAAGAAGACCTGTATCGACTGCCATAGCGGAATCGCTCATGAAGAGCCGGTTGAGCCTGACGAGGACGAGGAGGCGTAGTCGGTGCAACTCGTCCGCCCAGCACTGCTTGCAGTGTCACTGCTGGCAGCACAACCGCTGCTGGCTATCGATCTCGACAAGGAGTTGATGAAGGCGGCACTGGTGGGTGATGTAGAGGCGGTAGAACAGCTGCTCGATCAGGGGGCCAAGCCGGATGCGGCGAGTCGCTTTGGTAAGTCGGCACTGATGTTTGCTGTGGAAGAGGGGAGTGAAGAGGTTGCACGGTTGCTGATTGATCGTGGTGCTGATGTGAATGGTGTCAGTATCGCAGGCTGTACGGCGCTGACCTTCTCGGCCGAAGGCGGCTACTTCAATCTGACTCGGCTACTGCTGGAAAAGGGTGCCAGGCACCGTATTAAAACCCGTGCTGGCTGGGATGCGCTGATGATTGCGGCCCGCTATGCCCATGTTGAGTCACTGGCTGCATTGATTAAACAGGGGGCTAATGTTGATACCTCTGACAAGGATGGCAATACAGCCTTGATGACGGCAGTAGAGAAGGGTTTTGAACCGGTGGTCAGACAGCTGCTCGACGCAGGTGCTGCAACCCATATCAGAAATCGTGAAGGTGCTTCGGCACTGATGATCGCAGCAGGCAAGGGTTATGTTCGTCTGATGTCGCTGCTGGTCGAAAGAGGTGACAACCTCAATGCCGTTGATGAAGAGGGTATGGGAGCGATCTTCTGGGCAGTCGATGATGACCAACCGCAAGCCGTTGAGTGGCTGCTGCAACATGGGGTCGACATCGATCATAAAAATTTGCGCGGTGAGACGCCGTTGATTATTGCGGTGCGCAATGAGAATGCTGAAATGGTTAAACTGCTACTCGATAACGGGGCGGCGCGTTTGATCAAGGATGCTAAAGGGCGTGATGCACTTGATCACGCCATATCGCGGAAAACGCGAAGCATTATTGAGCTGCTCAACTAGGGTGGTTCATCACTGTGGGTCGTAGCGGCTCACGAATAACAACGAAGGTTGTGGTTTAGGCCAAAGGAGGCAGTATGAAGTACAGAACGATAGTGCAGGCGATGCTTGCATTGAGCGGTGTGGCACTGGGGGCCGCCGCGAACGCCGCTACCCCTAGCGGTGAGATGTTGGGCAACACCTGTGCAGGTTGTCACGGTACCGATGGTATAAGTACCGGTCCTGCGATCCCTACAATTGGTGGTCTCTCTAACGATTACCTCGTCGATGCGATGATGGAGTACAAGACTGGTGAGCGCGGCTCAACCATCATGACCCGTATTGCTAAGGGTTATACCGATGATGAGATCAAGGCGATGTCGAAGTTCTTTAGCGGCAAGCCTTACGTCGGCAATAAGCAGAAGGTCAGTGCTAAGATGGCCAAGACCGGCGCCAAGCTACACAAGAAGTATTGCGAGAAGTGTCATGAAGATGGCGGCACCTCCGCAGAAGACGATGCCGGTGTCCTGGCTGGTCAGTGGAGACCTTATCTGCAGTACACCATGGAAGACTTCCATAGCGGCGCTCGTACCATGCCGAAGAAGATGAAGAAGAAGATGAAGGCGATGATGGACAAGCATGGTGCCAAGGGTGAGCAGGCTCTGCTCGACTACTACGCTGGCCAGGAATAAGGGGAGTAGAAACAGATGACACAGTTTACACGTAGAAACTTTATCAAGGCCGCAGGCGGTGCAGCAGTTGCTGCCGGTGCAGCCGGCTTCCCAATGGTCTCCTTCGGCGCATCGAAGAAGGTTGTCGTTGTCGGTGGTGGTATGGGTGGTGCAGCAGCCGCTAAATACATTCGCATGATGGACTCCTCAATAGAGGTCACCGTTATCGAAGCGAACAAGCACTACTACACCTGCTTCATGAGTAATGAGGTAATCCACGGTCGTCGTAGCATCGATTCAATCCGTTTCGGTTACACCGGTCTGGCAGGTCATGGCGTTAAGGTTGTTCACGATATCGTTACCGGTATTGATGCCAACAAGCAGACCGTTATGACCAAGGGTGGTCACCACTTCAAGTATGACCGCTGCATCGTTGCTCCTGGTGTCGATTTCAAGTGGGAGAAGATCGAGGGTTACGACGCCAAGGTTGCCGAGGATATTCCTCACGCCTGGAAGGCCGGTTCTCAGACCGTGACCCTGCGCAAGCAGATCGAGTCGATGAAGGATGGTGGTGTTGTCGCTATCTGTCCTCCGCCGAATCCTTTCCGTTGCCCACCTGGACCGTATGAGCGTACCTCGCTGATCGCGGCCTACCTGAAGAAGAACAAGCCGAAGTCGAAGATTGTTGTCCTCGATCCTAAGCCGAAATTCTCCAAGATGGGACTGTTCACCGCAGCCTGGGAGAAGTACTACGGCTACAAGAGCTCTGACTCAATGATCGACTGGCAGGGCACACCGAAGGGTTCGGACGATAACGTCCTGAAGTCTGTTGATGCCAAGACCCGTACGGTCACCACCGGCTTCAACGAGTTGAAGGCAGACGTACTCAACATCATCCCTGCACAGAAGGCGGGTAAGATCGCATTCGCGGCAGGCCTGACCAAGGGTGACTGGTGCCCCGTTCACCACAACACCTTCGAGTCGACCATTCACAAAAACATTCACGTTATCGGTGATGCGGCGATCCAGTCTCCACTGCCTAAGTCAGGCTACGCAGCCAACTCTGAAGCTAAGGTGACTGCAGCAGCTGTTGTTGCACTGCTGAATGGTAAGGATGCTCCAACTCCATCTTGGGTTAATACCTGCTACTCGTTTGTACACCCTGGTGACGGTATCTCTGTTGCAATGGTCTACAATCTGGTTGATGGCAAGGTATCCAAGGTTAAGGGCTCTGGCGGTCTGACCCCGGGTTATGCCAAGTCAACCATGGAGATGCGTGCACGTGAAGAGCAGTACGCCCTCTCATGGTTCAAGAACATTACCCACGACACCTTTGGTTAAGTTAGTAATGTAGAGAGCATGTAACAAGAAGTGAGCTTATTCGGGGACCTTTGGGTCCCCGTTTTTTTTGGCCAAGTATGGCCATATGCCGCGAAGCACATGGATGTGCGAGAGCGGCGTGCTGGAGTTATCAACCAAGGGTGGATGGACGGCAGAAAACCACCAGGTATGCCCTACCATCTACGTCCCTGTAGACGTATCGATTACTTTGGTAATGAGCTTTCGATCAACAGAAGTGGTGATCATCTATCTACGCGATCTTCAACTTGTCGATGTAGTAACACGTAGTTATGGATGATAAACGCAGAGCACCAAACCCGAAGCCGGGTTTGGTGCTTTTTTTATGCGTCTAAAGAGTGACTAATATAGAGCAGATTTATTGTGCTCCCATCCACGCCTCTAGCTTATCGGAACCGCCGATTAGTTCTCCATTGACGAAGATCTGCGGCACGCTGCTGTTATCAGTCACCGCGCGCAAGGTGCGATCACTGTAGTCACGTCCGAGTAGCAGCTCCTCAAACTCGATGTTGGCGTCGTGCAGCATCCCCTTCGCCTTGGCACAGAAGGGGCAGCCCTTGCGGGTAAAGACGGTGACATCGAGTGGTTTGCCGGCATCAGGGGCGATGTGGGCCAGCATGGTATCGGCATCGGAGACCTCGTAGGGGTCGCCGGGCTGATCGGGTTCGATGAACTGCTTCACGACGATGCCATCCTTGACCAGCATTGAGTAGCGCCAGGAGCGTTTGCCAAAGCCGATCTGATCCTTGTCGACCAGCATCCCCATGCCTTCGCTGAACTCACCGTTCCCATCTGGGATGAAGGTGATGTTGTCAGCACCCTGTTCGATTTTCCACTCATTCATGACAAAGGCGTCGTTGACCGATATGCAGACGATCTCATCGACACCGTGCTCCTTAAACAGCGGGGCCAGCTGGTTGAAGCGCGGCACATGCGAAGAGGAGCAGGTCGGGGTGAAGGCACCCGGCAGTGAAAAGACAATGACCGTCTTGCCCTTGAAGATCTCATCACTGCTGATGTCGACCCAGTTGTGGTCGTGGCGGGTATGGAAAGTGACCTGTGGGATGGCCTGCCCTTCGCGATTCTCTAACATCTCTGGTGCTCCTTATTGGGTGAGTTTGTTTCGACGAAGATCAGTATAGGGATTGAACTATGATAGATAAAACATAAAATAAATATCGTAACGATATGTAAAACAGATTGGTTGAGTTGTCGTAAGGAGAAGAGTCCTATGAATCTGCCAACAGTCAAACAGCTGCGTTACTTCATCGCCCTGACCGAACGAGAGCACTTTGGCAGGGCAGCTGAGTCGGTGTTTGTCTCCCAGTCGGCCTTTAGTGTTGCAATCAAGGATCTGGAAACACTGCTGGGTGTACAGCTGGTTGATCGAACCAACAAACAGGTCACCATAACCACGATTGGGCGTGAGATCGCTGAGAAGGCGCGTCACTGCGTCGGTGAGATCGAACTACTGGTCGATCTGGCGCAGTGCGATCAGGCACCGCTTACAGGAACTCTCAAGCTGGGAGTGATCCCCACCATCGCGCCGTTCCTGCTGCCCAAGATCCTGCCAGCCCTTCGTCAGCGGTATCCAGAGCTGAAACTCTATCTGGTCGAGGAGACAACACGCCGTGTCTATGGGCGATTAATGGATGGTGAACTCGACCTGATTCTGATTGCACTTCCCTTCGCGCTACGCAATGTCGAGCTCCATACGTTATTCCAGGACCCCTTCCTGCTCGCCTACCGTGATGGAACTCGGATACTTGATCCCGATAACTATGCAGTGGAAAACCTACCCGATGATAGTGTGCTGCTGCTTGAGGATGGTCACTGTCTGCGTGACCATGCGTTGAGTGCCTGCCATCTCAATAATCCGAATCAGATAAGTCGCTTTGCCGCCAGCTCGCTGCTGACGTTGGTTGAGATGGTCGAGGCCGATATGGCGATTACCTATCTGCCGGAGATGGCTGAGGGAACACCGCTGCTAAAAAATACAGCGGTTAAAACAGTGGCACTTAAAGAGAAGAGTTACCGTGAAATAGGCCTGGCGTGGCGTCGTGGCAGCGCTCGTGGTGATGAGTTTAAGCTGCTGGGTGAGCTGATTAAGAAATATAGTGGTAGGGCGTAGTATCACGACCCAGATCAAGGTTCGGTAATGAGTGAGAGGCTCTAATACTCAATCATTAATATTGACGAAAGCAAGAAAGTATCCGAGTGTTACGCTATGAATAAGGCCGCGATGAAATTACTCATCCTTTTTCTTCCCCTGGGCATGATTTCAACTGCTCAGGCGGTCGATCTGGAGAATGGAGAAGAGATCAACGAGCTCTGTGCCGGTTGCCACGGTGAGTATGGTGAGGGTGATAAAAATGGTGACTATCCACGCCTTTCCGGACAGCCCGAGAGCTTTATCTCCAAACAGATGCACCTGTTTCGTGATCGCAAACGTCCCAATCTGCCGATGCTTGAATATGTCGATGAGCGCCAGTTTCCCGATCAGGAAATTGCCGATGTCTCCGCCTATCTGGCGCAGGTTGAGCTACCGACCAAGCTGCCCCCTTTCGATGAAGAGAACTTTGACCCACTAAAGCGACTACTTGAGGCGAAACGTGTGGTGAATATCCCGCGTATGCCCGGTGATATCGAGGCAGGTCGTAAGCGCTACAAGCGCGAGTGTCGTAGTTGCCATGGCAGTGAGGGTTGGGGAGATCATGAAAAGGGAGTGCCGATGCTGGCAGGGCAGTACAGTGTCTACCTACAGCGTCAGGTGAAGAAGTATCTCGATAAACACCGTATCCACGATCCTGAATCACCCGATGATGAGCTGCTGGCAGCATTTACTGCTCAGGAGCTCGATGAGATCTGGGCCTACCTCTCCACCGTAGACGACTGATCAACGGTCGTTTAACGGGCTAGAATCAGCCCCACCGTTAGTAGTACCGATACGGCTGCGTGAGTTACAAGCGTGAGCGGGATTGCTGGCATCAGACGACCCTCGAGCAGAACCTTTACTGCAGCTGTCGCAGGAAAAACAGCCAGAAGAGTGATGTAGCTACTGACAGGCAGCGGAGAGAGTGGCAGCAGTGCAAATCCCAAAATAAAGAGCAGTGCCAGCCCGTAGGGTGCCTTGGCTGCACCCAGCCGTGCAGGTAGAGTCAGCTTTCCGGCGGCGCGATCGGCATCGATGTCGGGAATGGAATTGTTCCAGAGAATGGCGGCTACAAAGCAGCCGATAATGGCACCGACCCAGATCGCCTGCGGATCGATAATACTGCTCTGGATATAGAGCGTACCGACGACCGGCAGAATGCCGAAACAGATCGCGATCACCACATCACCCAGGCCGCGACAGGCGAGACAGGGTGGGGCGGAGTAGAAGATAGCCAGAATGCCACCCAGCAAGCCGATCAGCAGGATGAAGTGCCCGGCTACCAGCGCAAACCATAGACCGAGCAGCGCGCCAGAAACCATTAATAGAGAGCCGAATTGTAGCGTCTCACGACGGCTCAGCACGCCATTTTGAATAAAGCGACTACCACCCGAGAAGGGGAAGATGCGACCGCTGTTGGACCCATCGGTGCCGTTTCGGTCATCGAAGTAGTCATTAAGTACATTCGCGCCTGAATGAATCAGGACGATATTGAGTAGGGTGAGCAAACCAAGTCCGATCTCGATCGAACCGTAAATGCTCCAGCTGAGTGCTAGACCGACGATAACCGGCAGGATTGAGGCGGTTAAAAATGCCGGACGTGTTGCGGCAAAGAAGGTCGCTAGGCTGTTGCCTGCACTGCGACGGTGAAAAATCTCTGCGCTCGGTTCACTCATAGGGAATTCCTGTGTTGCCGTCGGCCACTGGGCGTGGCCGACGGTGGTGGGTTAGTGTTAGTGCTTCATGTTGTGATGCATGCCGGGCTTGTGATCCATCTTCATCATCACCTCCTGCACCGGGGCGTCGATCGATTTTTTACTGCCATCATCAAATACTAGCGTTACAGAGACGGTATTGCCGACCTTAAGAGGCTGGGTGAGACCGATCAACATGACATGCAGGCCGCCAGGTTTGAGGGTCGTCATACCCTTGCTTTTGACCTCGATCGACTCGATGCGACGCATCATCATCATGCCGTCTTTTTGTGTGTGGGTATGAAGCTCGACGGTGCGGGCGGCGGTGCTCTTGGCGTCGATCACCTTATGGTCGGCTCCACCATGGTTATGCAGCACCATGAAGGCGGCGCTATTGGGTTGACCAGGGGGCACTGCGCGCACATAGGCGTCCTTGACCATGATGGTGTCGGCAGCGGTGTGAGCCGCGCCGCCGTGTGAGTCGGCAATGGCATTGGATGCGGCAAGGCTCGCAACGGCAAGTGTCAGGTAACGAAGGGTACGAATCATTGTTTTCTCCATGTGGTTATTTTCGATCTTTGTTGTGTGATATCACGCAGTAGGGTGTCAATTAACAGTCCATAGGTAGCCTATTTAGACTGTTCCAGCAGTGCTCTTACCGTCTTGAGTATCTCTGCATGGGGTGTGCCATGCGCCAGGGTGGTGTGTAGTTTGCCCTGTTTGTCGATGACATAGGTGGCCGATGTGTGATCGACCAGATAGCCGACAGCGGAGTCGCTTTCGACCTTGCGGTACATCACGCCATAGCGCCGTGCAGCTTCATCAATCTCAGCACGACTACCACTGGTGCCGACAATGTTGGTGTGGAAGTAGTTGGCATACTCCATCAGGCGTTGCGGTTTGTCGCGCTCCGGATCGACACTGATAAAGACTCCGCTCACCTGTTCCAGCTCCTTCTCACTCATGTTGCCGAGTGCGATCTTCATCAGAGCCAGCGAGGTGGGGCAGACATCGGGACAGGTGGTATAGCCGAAATAGAGTAGTCCCACCTTGCCGCGCAGCTGCTTCAGATCGAAGGGCTCTCCACCGTTACCACTGAGGGTGAAATCCCCCCCCCTCGATTGATTGTGTTTAAGCAGGTGTGTCAGATCAGGACTGTTGGGCGACCAGAAGAGCAGTAACCAGATCAGTGCCGAGGTGAGCAGGAGTAAAAGGATGTAGGGCAGTCTCTGTTTCATCATTGTATTAAGTGGCTTGGCGTAGCAGATGCTAACGGTTGGTTAAGGTTTCGAAGTTAAAGGGGAAGGCGACCAGTCCGGCATCGGTCTGCACGATCACCTTGGCCTGCCAACGCATCAGGTTTCGCGTACAGACCGGAAGCATCCCGTCGCCACGATAACTGCCATCACTCTGTCGCAGCAGGGGAAAACGGTTCAGCCCCATGTTCATATTGAGTCCGGAAATGTCCACCATCAACGATTCGATTCCGGGAATATCACTCTGCACGCTGATCGAGAGAGGTTTGATGACTGGAATCGGATGGGGTGCAATGGTGAGTGAGACCGCACCGAAATCAGCAAGTGAGGAGCTACAGCTACCGAGATTGAGATCACACTCCTCAATCAGTTCGGCAGTGGCGATGAGTTGAGGTTCCAGAAGATGGCGGCCCTTAACAAAAGCGACGGCAGCAACTGCAATAAGTAGTGCGATGACACCACCCCAGAGCATGTTTTTATTCAGTGTCATCCGTTCTCCCGCGTCCATCAATTAAGTGAGTCCCTAGTATACGGCTTAAGGTAGGTCGCTGCGGCGGAAGTGTAGATAGCCGAGTGTCGCGCTGAGTGTGCCGAGCAGGGTCGGATAGATCAGTGCCCAGGCGAAATAACCCTGGGTGCCGAAGTGGTCGAGAATCACATAGGCGGTTGGGCCAATCAGTACCAGCTGCGAGTCGAACAGCATCATCGCTGCCGTACGAAATACCTGCAGTGGATTGGCCAGTGAGATGGCCACAGCCGTGTCGGCTGGCAGTGATTCACGGATCATGATGCCGAGCAGGATCAGATCGAGGAACAGCACCAGCGTCAGCCAGATCACAAACGCCGCGCCCTGAGCCACATCAGCGCTGCGTGCCAGGGTTGAGATCAACATGCCGATGCCGAGAAAACACCATGCAAGCACCATCAGCAGAGCAGTGTAGTAGCCGAAGATAGTCCACGGCACCTCGGCACCCTTGGTTACACCCCAGACAATTGCCACCACCATCGCCAGAAAGACCGGCAGGAAGACCACGGTAAAGCGTCCCAGCATCTTGCCCCAGAACCAGGCGGAGAGGCCGATCGGTAGTGAGAGCATGTACTCAAACACCCCCGCCTCACGATCACCCGCCACCGAGCGCACGGTGGTGATCAGCACAAAGATCGGCAGGATCGCCATGGTCAGCTGGATATAGGTGATGAGCAACCGTGACAGGCCAGTAAAGCCCATAATGCGTGATTCGGTCAGCCCAAACAGGAACAGCAACACCACAATGCCACCGAAGATGGCGCTATAGACGAAGAACCAGCGCGCGCGCAGCGATTCGATAATGTCGGCCCAGGCCGTTAACCAGAGGTGTCTCATCCTTTCCTACCTGCGCTGCTCGGCGTTCTCTTTCAGGTGCGTGCCGTGAGCATTAAAGCGCGCCTCCAGTTCAAAGATGTGTTGTTTGGCCTGTTCGAAGCCGAGACCACCCGGGGAGGGTTCAGGCTGTGCACCGAGACCATACTCCATCGGCGTGGTTTGATTGGGAATGTAGATGGCACTGCCTGCATCGATCCACTCGCCGCTGCGGTGATCGGTAACCCAGATCTCGGTGCGTGGATCGTCGCGCCAGGGTTTATCCTCCAGCCAGAGCAGGGCGCAACCGATATCGTCAAACTTGTAGACCCGGCTGCGTTTCTTCTCTACAGGAAAGACACGGATCTGCGCGGAGTGGAAGCGATCACTCAGTACCATGCGGCAGCGCTCGCAGGTGTCTCGGTCCCATTTGACCTCGACGGGACCGGTTTCGGGCTCACCGGAGCAGCCAGTCAGCAGGGCGATGAGTAATAGAGTAAAAAGAGTTAGCACTTTAGGCACAGCTCTTCTCCTCGCTCTGTTCATCAAGCTGAATCGAGGCGAGCAGCCCGGCGTAGCGTGATAGCACACCGAGGAAGCGGAGGCGGTCGGGGCCGGCAACCATACCGTGCCAGGTTAGCCCAGCACCGCCATCACTGAAGCCCCATTGTGCGATTGCCTTGGCGAAGGCAGGCTCAGCGCGGGTGAGGGTCAGACGGCAGTCGAGACGACTGCTCAGCGCCACCAGATCGGCTACACGGTCGTCGAGTACCACGTTACCCTGGTCCATCTCGATCACACGGTTTACCAGCGAGGCAACCTCATCGAGGCGGTGGCTGGAGATCAGCATCGCACTCTCCTCGCGCTTCTCCGCCAGCAGTTGGAAGAAGATGTGACGCGCCTCGGGATCGAGGTTGGCAGCGGGCTCGTCGAGAATCAGGATGTCACTCTCGCGCCCCAGGGCGATACTGATCAGTAGCTTCTGTTTCTGTCCGCCGGAGAGTTTAACGAAGGGGCGATGTTTAACCTCATCAGGATCGAGGCCAAGCCGCCTGGAGACCTCCTCCATACGTGCACGGTCTGCACCACAGACACTGGCGGAGAAACGTAGCAGCTGGCCGACCGGCATCTTCAGTGGGGGCGGTAGCTGTGGCACAAAGCCAATGCGTTTCAGCACGGCGGCACGACTATCGCGCGGGTCGAGGCCATCAACAAGCACCTCGCCGTCGCAGAGATACTCGCCGAGCAGGCAACGAATCAGCGTGGTTTTACCAGCACCATTGGAGCCGACCAGTGCGACACGGTCACCCCGGGCAATCTCTAGCTCGATGCCCTTGAGGACCTCGACGCGGCGAAATCGTTTGGCGACTTTATTGAATTTGATCATCCGTCTGGTCTTATATTTCCGTTGATGGCTACTTGAGTGTGCCCGGCATCTTGAACTCGTAGCGTAACGAGTCGGTGGGGCACATATCGATGCAGAGACCGCAGCGGGTACAGTCTGCACCGACATCGACCTGCATGTCACGCGCACGGCCCTTAATTGTTACATCGAGCACATGTGGCACCAGGCACGCCTTGCGACAGTCACCCTCGTGGGCACAATCCTCGAGATGGTAGGTGACTCGAAGCGGCGAGACGGTGCCAACAATACCGTAGGTGATACCGATCGGACAGACATAACGACACCAGGCACGACGAGAGAATAGCACCTCAAATAACAGCACGGCAGCGACCCAGATCAGTGCTATGCCAGGACCGTAGATCAGTGCCCGGCTGAGAATGCCAGTCGGCGAGATGGTTTCAAACACGGTGTAACCACTGACCAGCGCCAACAGGGCGAAGATCACGTAGAGCACCGAACGGGTGCCACGGTGGAAGGTGTGATTCTTGATGATTTTGCGATTGACCAGCCAGAGGTGGATCTCCTCGGCCCACTCGGCCACCAGATGGTAAGGACAGACCCAGGAGCAGAAAGCTCGCCCACCGAAAATAATCCACATCACCAGCACCGTGGTGGTACCGATAATCAGATTAAGCAGCACCTCCTTGAAGGCGAGCATTACCTGCAGGGCCGAGTTGAGATCGGCCATGTGGAAACCCATGAAGCGTGAGGCGGTCAGTGCACCCTCGAGCAGCTGGATATCGAGCTGGTAGGAGAGCACAAATAGCAGGTTGATGAAGAGCAGGGTGAGCCAGCGACGATTACGCCACTTGTGACTGCTGTGCTGAGCATGCAACGCCTCAAGGGCGGCCATGTCGAGTTTGTTGACCCGCTTGTCGAAATGGACCTTGACGGCGTTGGGGGATATCTCATCCTTGGCCGGTTTTTTCGGTCGGGCACCGATGATCTCGCGGAGCGATTCGATGATATAGCTCATACGTCCTCCGCCGTTTTACGAATGTCGATCACGATCGAGGCCTCTTCGGTGGGGCAGATCATCTCGCAAACGCCACAGCCGACACAGCCGTCGAGCACCGTCGGGCGCATCCCTTTACTGCCGTCGGCGTGGGTCACCTCCTCAAGGCGGATAGCGCGCAGCGGCGGACACTGGTTGGTATCGCCCGAGGGTGGCTTGCCCGCCTCGCACTGGGCGATACGGATCTCGATCGGACAGGTGCGTACGCAGAGGTCGCAGATCTCCACATCGAAGGGCTGCTCGTTGATGTTGAGCGGATTCCAGCGATCGATCTCATCGAAACGTAGTTTGCCGGGGAAGTCGGGGCCGCGTGCCACGCCAGAGAAGCCCTTGCCCTGCATCGCCAGACAGAGCTTCGGCTTGTCGAGCCGAGCAAAGCCCATGCGCGTCTCGTGTGAGTAGTTGATTTCGTGGGTCAGAGAGCCGGTGGGGCAGGCGAGTACGCACTGCAGGCCGTCACAGGAGAAGTCACACGCCTGGGCGCGTGCGTCGATGAAGGGTGTGCCGATACCGAAGCCCTCATCAAGATCGGCCAGCTCAATGGCGTTGACCGGGCAGACCTGCACGCACTGGCCGCACTTGATGCAGGAGGCGAGAAACTTCTGTTCCAGCAGTGCACCTGGTGGTCGCAGTCGCGGCACGGCGCCACTGAGTACCGGCACGAGGCCGATCAATGAGATGCCGACCATGCCTGCGCCCAGTGCGATCGAACGCAGAAACTCGCGTCGCTCCTTCTGCTGACGGGGGTTGAGGGGGCGTTTACCCTTTTTACTCGTCTCGCTCACAACGGCTCCGGTGGGGTGGTGATGGGGGCGGCGTCACGCAGCACCATCTCCGGCTCGGAGAAGGGGGCGAGGCGCTCCAGAAAATCGAGAGTCTCGAGCATTGGTGAGCCCTTGAAGAACTGTGCGGCGGGTACATCCATCCAGATGCGGTCGGCATAGGAGTAGAGCTCGTACGGGGTGTCGCCGATGCCGTTTTGGTCGAGATCAAAACCCTCGTAGTCATCCCAGTAGTTGCCATCCCAACTATTGCGATTGACGCTGGCGCCGTCCGATACCGCCACCTGGGTGATGTTGCTTTTGAACTGGTTGGCCGTGAAGGTATTGCCCGGCCAGTCGTTGAGAAAGTCCACGCCGATATTGTTGAAGGCGATCAGGTTATTGCTGATCAGGTTGGTGGTGTCGGGCTGGTAGGGTGAGACGTCGAGCGACAGCCCGACGGCATTGTAGAGTAGCTGATTGCCCTCGATCGTTACATTCGAGGTCTCCTTCATACCGAGTGCGACGCCGGTCGGCCCCACTGCGCGGGTGATGCTGTTGTTGCGCACCACGACATCGTCGCTGTACATCAGAAAGATGCCAACGGTGTTATCGGTATAGCGGTTCTCCTCGACCACATTGTGCTGTGAGTACATGAAGTGGAGCGAGTAGCGGCCGCCGCGTGCATCGTTGCGGGCGATCAGATTGTCCTTGGAGTACCAGACCACCATGTCGCGCGAGTTGCGGATGGTGTTGCTGGTGATCTTGTTGTTGAAGCTGTACCAGAGGCGTATCGCATCGCCGCGTATGCCAAGATCGAACGGTTTAGAGGAGATCTTATTGCGGCGCACGATATTCGATTCCGACTGCTGAAGATCGACACCAAACAGGCAGTTGTCGATCACATTGTCCTTGATCACATTAAAGTTGCCGCGCACCTGCACACCAGAGTCGATGTCGTTGTGCGACTCACCTGAATTGGTCAGACGCAGCCCCTTGAGGGTGCTGCCGTCGGTATCGAGGAAGATCACCGAGCCTTTACCACCGGCATCGATGGTCACTTCGCCGCGGCCATCGATGGTGATCGGTTGCTCAATAGTCACCGGCCCGGCGTAGGTACCGGCCGGTGGGCTGAGTACACCGTTTTTCTCGGTGGCGTCGATCAGCGCCTGGAACGACGGGTAGCTCTCGGCGAGTGCAATGGGACTGATTCCCAGCCCAACTACCGCGCACACTACTATATTACTGAACCTCGTCATTGCAGGAGAGCATCTCTTAGAAGTAACGGCTATTCACCCTCGCGGAACTGCTTGCGGCGGATAAGAGCGGCAATCGCCAGCGCCAGCGAGGAGAGTACCATCAGACCGAAGCCAATATAGGGATAGGAGTGAGTGGCGAACTGCGCCACCTTGCCCTGTCCGAAGACGGTCGGCATGAAGGGTTTGACCGTGAATGCACCCATCTCGTTCATGTTGTGACCAAACCACCAGAGCCAGGCGGCATAGTCGATGATGAAGAAGATCGGTAGGGCGATCGGTACCGCGACCAGTAGCCAGTAGAGCGGTTTGATATTTTTTGCAGCTCCCCAAAGCAGTAGCAGCATCGCGCCGACCAGCACAACAAAGACGCCATGCACCGCCAGTTTGAGTTTGCCCACCATCGGGGTGATCTCTTCGGGATTGTTGAAGTAGCGCCCCAGGGTCTTGGTGTAGTGCCAGCTGATGACCTGGAAGCTACTGCCATTCCACTCCTCGCCAGTACCGCGTTTAGCGATATCGGTTTCGAAGTTGGTCTTGAGTTGCCCAAACATCAGCTCCTTCTCGCTGGATTCATCTGTTTTCGATGCGGTTTCGTCGACATCGACGCCCGAGGCAGCCAACGATTGTTGCATCCGATCGATCAGTGCCTGGGCCGGTGAGACCTCGATCTCCTTACTAGTATCCTGATCGAGTGCGGTGACCAGTGCGGTGAGATAGCCAGCACTCTGCAGTGCGACACCATTGTTACCGTAGATGGTGGCGTACATCCAGCCGAGTAGGCCAGCAAAACCAACTGCCATCAGTGCAGTGCGCACCCTCGGTTTGGTACAGATAAAGCCGATCAGCATGATGATGAGGAAACTGATCAGAAATTGTGAGTAACCACGTTCAACCGGTCCGCCGGTCGAGATCGGGTACATGCCGACGTAGTGGTTGATGGTGTCCATCTCATGCACACAGTCGAGCGCCTCATCCTCCTGGATCTCTGCCTTCTCCACCATTTCACAGCCATTAAAGACGCCGTTCATATGGAAGTGGATACGAACCCCGTCAGGGAACGCTTCGGGTGGATAGTTAGGTGCGGTGAGCGATACCCACCAGATCGGCACGAAGTAGATCATAGCGAGCATCGCGATTGAGATCAGGCTGAGGCCGGCTACGATAAAGGTCTGTTTCTGTGATGCACTGTTTTGCATGACGGTCGCCATTCCGCTCGCCACCACAGTCGTGGCGTGAGCGTTCAAAGAAAAGGGTGTTGGGTAGAGTACGCGCTTTAGGCATTAGCCTAAAGCGCGTCACTGCCATTCAATCGAAGTCTGGGTTCATCCAGTCAGCCGAGGGTGCGAGATCCTCCTTCGGTGGCTTTTGGCGTGATACGTAGTCGATAACAGCAACCATATCCTTGTCGGTGAAGCCCTTGATCTGCTTGACCATGTCTGGGTTGGCGTTACGACGCTTGCCGTCACGGATCCACTCAAACTGACGCAGCATGTAGTTGTAGTGCTGCCCCTGAATTCTGGGGTAGTACTTCTCCTTGATGCCTTCACCGTTGTCACCGTGGCACTTCACACAGTTGTCCTTGTAGAGCTGCTCGCCCAGGGCCAGATCGGTGCCAGGGCCGACGCCGTTTTCAGGATTCATCGGAATCTTCTCGATGTAGGCGACGACATCGGCCAGCGCCTGTGCATCACCGATCGACTCAGGCAGTGCAAAGGGGTACATGGTTGGGTTGTCACGGTTGAGTGCGCGGATATCAGCCAGCTGCTTGATCAGAACCTCTTTATGCTGACCGGCCAGCTGTGGGAAGGTACCCTCTTTGGTACCCCAGCCCTCGGGAAGATGGCAGGCAGCACAGACCTCGTAGACGTCCATGCCGTTATCAAGGTCGGGCGTCAGGTGCATCGCCTCATCCTGCTCGCCACCACCCACGTTCCAGCCAGCTGCGGCTGGACCAGCCGCGGCGACAGGGCCTGCAGCCACACCCATGGCGACAACCAGCGCGCCAACTACCGATTTAGTGCCTTTCATAACTTCTCTCTAACAATAGCGTTGTATTCATGATTGGGTCTGGCGATCTCTGCCGTAACCGAATCGATCTCTGACTGCCATTCTCGCTATCCCGTCGAAGATGGCATTGATATTAGTCAAATCTGATATTCAACGATAACGCTACGGCGCCATGGTTGAGATGTATTTGGCCATTGCCGCCATCTCTTCGTCGTTGACCAGGTGCATGATGCCCTTCATCGCAGCGGTCATGCCGTTGTTGCGTGCGCCGCTCTTGATGTCTTTCAGCTGCTGTAATACATAGGCCTCATTCTGACCGGCAATCTTTGGGTATTGGGGCAGAATGGTGGTCTTGCCATCCTTACCGTGACAGGCGGTACAGCCACCCTTGGCAGGATTTTTAAATAGTGCTTCACCATCGAGGGCCATGGCGCTGTTGCTTACACCGAGTCCGAGCAGCAGAGCCGCCAGAGTCGCTTTTATAGACATGTTTTTCATGAGGAATCTCCAGATCTTTAGGGAAAAAGGGGGAGGTGCAATACTGCTCCTCCCCCTTTAGTTGGGTCAATATCCTGTTTGTCGTGGTATCACTACCACTCAGTGGTTATTTGACCTTTTTAGCACCATTTTGTTCCAGATAGGTCTTGGCACGCAGACCGAGGTCCGCTGTCTTAACCTGATACTGCCACCACTGGTTGGCCCAGAGCATGGCATTCTGCCAGTCTTTCTTGGCCGCAGCCGCTTCAGCCTTCTTCTTCGACTCATCGGCGAATCCGAGCTGATCGGTTGCATCCTCAACCAGTGCCACAACAGTAGGGAAGTCCTTGTAGTTGTGGCTGGTGATGAAGCCTACGACCTGATTGATAACCGCCTGGGTATCGACGTTGGTCTTGACCTGCTTGTTGTAGTCGGCCTGAGTGTAACTTACACCCTCCTGCATAGTAGCACCGGTGGACTTGTAGCCCTTCGGTTTAACTAGCAGATAACCTTGCATCTCCAGATGGAGTGCCGAGCAGAACTCGGTGCAGTAGTAAGGATAGACACCCTCTTTCTCAACGGTGAAGGTCGCTGAAGCGGTCTTACCGGGTTCGATAGAGAGCTGTACGTTCTGGCCGTTAAGTGCGAAGCCGTGAACCTCATCCTGAGCACGCTCAAGGTTGGTGAAGTGCATCTTCACAGTATCGCCCACCTCAGCCTCAATGATTTCAGGGGTGATGTGTGAACGGATGGTGGTACCGAAGACCTCAACCGTGCACTTGCCGCTGGCGTCACAGTTACGCACCGTCTTCTCACGACCCGCGCGGGTCTTGTAAGGAGAACGCTTGTCGGTACGGCTATCCCAACCAGACTTGTAGCGTACGGCAGGTTTCAGCTTGTCGGCTGCAATAGCGACCACGTAGTGGGGTTCGCCCAGTGGCAGTGGCATATCGTAGAGCAGCTCCATCTTCTCGCCGCTGATATCGATCAGCTGGTGGTTCTGCGGATGCAGCGGTCCAACCGGGTTGAAGCGATCGATTGAGAGCTTGTTGAGAGAGACGAGGTACTTACCGTCAGGTGACTTGGAATCGCCCTCCATGGTCATCAGATGGCCGATGTTGTAGTGGATGTTGATTTGATCCAGTACCTTGCCCTTACAGTAGTCCCACTTGGTAACCATTGAATCGACGTAGATCGAGGTGTAGGCGACACAGGGCTTGGAGTCGTACTGGGTATGTAGTGGTCCCAGACCGACGTTAACCTGCGTATGCAGTACATCCTTCATCGCGATGATCGGTAAACCGTAGGGATCGTGGCTCTCGAACTTCTTGGCCTTGATCGCTTTCATGATCTTGTCGAAGCTGTAGACCCATGCATGGCTATCGAGCTTACCGGAGACGGTGATCAGCTTGCCGTCAGGGGTAACGTCAACACCGTGTGGGCTCTTAGGCTCGGGGATCAGGTAGAGCAGACCCTCTTTAACCGCCTGCTTCATGGAGATCAGGTAGCTGCCCTTGACCTTCTTGACCTTACCGGCCTTGACCAGTTCAGCGGCCTTCTTCCAGTTGGTTACGTGCATGAAGTCGGTATCTTTCGAAGAACAGCCCGCCTCAAACGGAGGACGGCCGCGCTCGATACCGCCGACATAACGCTCAGAACAGAAGGAGTTGGTAAAGCCCCAGCCATAGCTTGGACCCTTACCGGCATCGGAGAGATCCTGACTGTAGGGAGGCAACTCGAAGGTGAAGGACTGCTCAGGGTCGAGACGACCCTTCTTGTCATCGAACTTCCAGTAGGTGAGACCACCGCGGTACTTGTCGTTGAACTCCTCAAGCGGAACGAACTCATCGGTCAGCGGTGCAGCGTACTGGGCTGGGTCCATGACGTATTCGGTGTTCGGGGTGACAAAGGCACCACCGTGCGCCGATTTGAAGAAGGGATTGACCACAATCTGCTTGGTCTCGAAGTCGTGCAGATCGATCACAGCGATACGTGGGTTGGCTTTGTCGTTGATGAAGAGATAGCGACCATCATAGTCACCATCGGTCTCGGAGATCGCCGGGTGGTGGGTGTCGCCGTAGGTGATGTCCTTGCCGTTGATGCGGCCCTGCGCCAGTACTGCCTTCGACTCATCGTCGAAGCCGTAACCCTGCCAGGGCTCGGGGGTGAAGACACCAATGTATTTAAGGATACGCATCGAGGGGATGCCGTAGACGATGACCTGACCACTCTGACCACCCGAAGCGAAGGCCAGGAACTCATCGCGGCCGCCGGTTGGGGTGTAGGTCTTGGCAGCTGCCAGCAGATCTTTCTGCGTCAGGCCACGCTTTTTCATTACGTCATCGAGGGTGCTGGCCGTGGCGCTACCACCGGCTGTCAGCGCGATGCTGAGGCCCGTGAGCAGCGGTACGAACCGCTTCATCAGTTGTTTCATTATTTTTCCTCTACCAATACTAAGAAAACGAGAAGTTCAATCGCCACATTGCGCCTTTAGCAGCGCTTATTACATTGATCCGTGTCAATTATGTTCGACAAAAACAACACGAATGTGTGATATCACGCAGTTTAGTCCAGATGAACTGGAAATGAAGATACCTACAAGGTGGTAGTTGGCGGGTTATCTGGTAGCAGATAAATAGGCGTGGCTTAAGGTGAGATCCAGCCCATCAGCGTAGCGCTGCCGAGCAGCATCAGCAGTAGCGCGGTAATCCGTTCCAGGTGGTGCTGCCAGTTGGCGAGGTGGTGACGAATCTCATCACCAAAACGCGACAGCAGCCAGCCAAACAGCAGGCCGGGGAACACCACGGCACCGAGGCCGAAGCCGAGCCCCAGCCACATACCTTTTATAGGGTCGGCAGTGGCCGCAGCAGCGACGGCAATGGTGCCAAGCGGCAGGCAGGGGTTAAGTGCCATGCTGAATCCCATGCCAAAGAGGCCGAAGGCGAAGCGCCGATTCGACTTCTCCGGGGTAGTGGTCGGTATGGCGACCTCAACGGAGTGTTCAGCAGCGGGTGTGCGACAGCAGTGGCTACGGGCTGAGCGACTGCGATAGAGCAGCCACAGACCGACCGCAATCGTCACTCCACCGAGGATGATGGAGGCGCTGCCACCTTTTAGGGTATCGGTAATCTGTGCGCCAATCAGGCCCGCCGCCGTACCGAGCAGCGCATAGCTGAAGATGCGCCCGGCAGAGAAGGGGAGGATGGTGCCCCAGCGCCCCAACCGCTCACTCTCACGGCTGAGAAAGATCGGCCCGAGGTAGGGTAGGCAGGCGATATTGCAGGGGCCGGCGCCGTAGCTGAAACCGATCAGCAGCGCCGCAGCGAAGGTGATCTGAACCGCTTCCACGTTTTACGACTCGCTCTTGCCAAACCAGCGGCGGAAGGTGCTCTTCTCCCAGCGATCCTGTGCCTTTTTGCGTGCCTTGAAGTAGTCGGGGTCGGCGCGGAAGATCGGCAGGGCGGTGTACTTCATCTGCAGCACATCCTTGTCGGGGCAGAACTCGACGCAGCGGCCGCAGAGGGTGCAGTCGGCAAACAGCACATCCTTTTTGTCCATCTCGGTGTGGATCTCGCGGATATCCATCGGGCACGCCTTGGCGCAGAGGCCGCACTTATCGCAGCGCGGTTTGCTGTTCTTCACCAGCCGTACAAAGCCGATCTTGCGAAACACCGCGTGCATCGCCAGCATCGGACAGATGCGACAGAAGGGCTGGCGCACAGTCAGTGCCAGCGCAATCATCAGACCGAAGAGGAAGGTGGCGATCAGTGAGATGATCATGTAGCCGTCGTTGGTGGTGTCGACCACTAGCTGCGAGGTGTTGCCAGTAGCCAGGGTAGTGAGGATGCGGCTCGGGCAGATGCTGCAGAAGGGGCTACCAAGCTCATGACCGGTGATACCAAAGCCGGTCAGCAGCGGGAAGGTGAAGACCAGCAGCACCAGCAGCAGCCACTTCCAGGGGCGGATGCGGTCGACGGTGCGATCGGACAGTGAGGTGTCACGCTGCAGCCCCAGCTTCTGCCCCACCATATTGACCAGCTCCTGGAAGAAGCCGAGTGGACAGATCCAGCCGCAGAACGCCTTGTTGAGAAAGACGAAGAAGAGCATGAAGGTGAGCAGGGTGATCAGCGTTGGCATGATTGCGGTGATGACCGCGCCACCCGCCGCCAGTACCGGTGCGACGCGGTGGTCCATCTGATGCTGCAGGGGGATCAGTGCGCAGTAGTCGGCGGTCTCGGCGTCGTAGGCGCAGGCGAGTACCGGGAAGGCGTTGCTCAGCTTGTCGGCGGCGTAGAAGCCGACGACGCTGGAGCCGTAGACGAGAAAGATAAAGGCACTAAGCTGGACCAGCTTGCGCAGGGTGGAGAGGTTGATCACGCTGTTCATGATTTTTTCGCCTTCTTATTCTCTGCATCGTTACGACGACGTGTGACTAGCAGCCCGGCCGCAAAACCACCGCCCAACATGAAGAGCGCCACCCCGTTCGACTGCCAGTGGCCAGGGTCGACGCGGTAGTCGGCGGTGAGGTTAGTGCGGTAGAGACGACCGTTATCAACGTGGCCGGTACGGACGATGAACTCACCCTTGGGGTTGTTACTGTGCCCCGGCATCACACGAGAAAAATCGTCGGGGACGGGGAAGCTGACGCTACCCTCGGCATCACTGGTCGATTCGAGTGTGGTGCCGTTGGAGCTGGTTAGTCCAACCCACGCCCCAGCCAGCGGTTCACCGTTGAAGGTAATGGTGAAGTTGGCTGTTTGATTGCCGGTATAACGCCAATGTTCGCGCGGCAGTGGATCGGGCACGATCTCCAGCGGTGTCTTGGTCAGTGCGGTCAGCTCCGAAGGTGAGTGGCCGGAGGGCTTGCCGCGCATATATCTATAGCGCAGTGCCGATTCGTGCAGTGTCTGGCTGCTGCGGGTGGCGAGAACGGCGTGGTAGTTATCGATACCGGTTTTGGTCAGTTCCACCTTACCCTCAAGCTGCTCCAGCTCCGACAGCTGTAGCGTGGAACTCCACATCTGCAGCTCGGCCGCTTCGCTATCGTCGAGATAGAGCGCCACTGGGCCGCGACGGCTGTGTCCGCCGTGGCCGCCCTGCGCCATGTTA
Source organism: Solemya pervernicosa gill symbiont (assembly GCF_002020875.1). Lineage (NCBI taxonomy): Bacteria > Pseudomonadati > Pseudomonadota > Gammaproteobacteria > Solemya pervernicosa gill symbiont. The sequence continues at coordinate 122,218 of NZ_MPRL01000001.1, forward strand.
TGTGCACCGGGTGGTTTGGGATTCCAGCGCAGCTCCGCCTGGGCGCTGCTGGCGAGCAGCAGGCCGATCAGAAGGCTGCTGGTTTGTAGCGTTATTGATCGGTAGGTCACGCGAAAGGCTCCTTGCAGTTAGAAGGTCAGGCTCAGACCAGCGCTGACGGTGATGCCCTGGTTGACCACCAGAGAGATATCTTCCTCGTCGTAGACGCCATCCTCGTTGTCGTCGTTATCAGCGCGTGCGGTGTTGTAGTACTCCTCGTCGAAGAGGTTGTCGACACGACCGAAGATCGAGAGCTTGGTGGAGCCAAACTTACGATCATAGTTACCGAGCAGGTTGAACGTAGAGTGACCATCCATCTCCAGCTGATTGAGCTCATCGGCGAAGTAGGAAGAGGTGGAGTCGAACTCGCCACTGATGGTCAGATTCTCGGTCGGGTAGAAGGCCAAGATCAGGTTGAGGTGGTGGTTGGGGGTGCGCGAGATATCGTTACCGGTGTTATCTAACGCCTTCTGGCAGTAGTTCTGGCCGCTGAAGGAGACGTTAGTCCAGGTACCATCAATACAACCGCCCGGAGCGAAGCCGTTGGTATCCATCACCGAGAGAACATAGTCTTCGTAGTCGGTGTACTCGGCATTAAGATAGGTGTAGGCGAGATCCCAGCTTATCCACTTCGCCGGTTGTGCGTTGATCGAGAGCTCGACGCCACGGTGGCGAGCGTTGCCGACATTTTCGAACTGGTTGGTGAGGCCGGTTGTGTAACGTCCGTTGCTCGCCTCAATGAAATCCTCACGCTCGATCTGGAACAGCGCTAGGTCATACTCCAGCGAGCCGAGTGCATCGAGCTTGCCGCGCAGGCCGATCTCCAGGTTGAGTGCCTGCTCGGGATCGAGGTCGGGATTGGGGTTGGTGCGCATGGTCGGCGAGCTGATACCGATAAAGAGCTGCTTGACAGTTGGTGCGCGGAAGCCGGTTGAGCCGTTGGCGTAGAGATCGAGATTATCAGTGACGGCGAAGTTGCCGCCAAGGCGCCAGCTGCCGACCTCGAACTGCTCGTCATTCTTGGTAGAGGTCCAGGTGTAGGTTGCAGGGGGTGGTCCAGGATTCCGTTCCCATTCCGCAGTATTTCCCTCGAGATCGATCAGGTCGGCGCGACCGTTCATGGTCAGGGTGAGGCGTTTGGCGGGGCGGACCTTGAGCTCGCCGTAAAAAGCGTAGACCCCCTCGCTGGTGTCGCTCGTCGAATGAACACCGCCGATGCCGGCGCTGGCACAGTTGGTGTAGCTGCCGATGTCGGCACAGTCGAGGTAGTTGACTAGCGCATCGTAGCTGTTAGCGCGCAGGTCGGTGCCGATCATCCACGCGGCGCGTTCGCCGGGGTGGCGATACTCAGCCTTGAAGCCACGCTGTACCTGGGAGTAGTCGTTTGTGTAGCCGTAGTCGTCCTCGGTGCTGTCGACCGGTGCGCTGTTGTACTTGGTGTCGTCGCTGAACTGGTAGACATTGAGCATCAGGTTCGACTCATCCTCGAAGTCGCTGGCGAAGGTGAGGAAGTACTTCTGCAGCTGTACGTCGAAGTGGTTGGCGTAGTCGTTGTAGGTGGGGTCTTCACTCTGCGGATCGTTGGCGGCGGCGGTAACACCGGCGACAGCTCCGTGGCTGTTCTTTGCGCGATCGGCCAGCTCAAAGCCGAAGGTAAGGTCGCTCATCTCACCGACATAGAGCTGCAGCTTACCGTTGGCGTAGTCCGCCTCAGAGCTGGAATCTTCATAATACCCGTCCACCTCGGTGTGGGAGAGCTGCAGATGGCCGCTGCCGAAATCGCCAGCAAAGCCGCCGCGCACCAGCCCCTTGAGGCGGCCAAAGCTGCCGCCCTCGACAGAGGCCTTCACGCCCGCCATCTTCGCGCCGCGCTTGGTGGTGATGATGACCGCACCGGCCAGTGCATCGTCACCGAAGAGGTAGGAGGCGCCGCCCTTGACCACCTTGATCGATTCGATGTTGTCGAGATCGATATTGACCTTGCCGGTGCGCTCAAAGACCGGCACACCATCGATGACAACGGCCACGCCCGGCTTCTCGCCCATGAACCCCTGGTTCTCAACACCACGCAGGTGGATCTTCAGCGATTCGCCGCTGCCCCAGTTGGTGGTGATGCCCGGTACCGACTGCAGCAGCTGCTGAATATTGTCGGCGTGGCTCTCATCGACCGTCTCGCCGCTGATCACATTAATATTGGAGGGCTCTTCGCGCTTCGCCTCGAAGCGGTCATCGATGGTAGTCGAGTCGACGTGGATGATGCCAAGTGATTCAGCCGAGGCGTTGAAAGAAAGTGTTGAACCGAGTGCGAGGGCGGTTGCAGCCGAAACAAGGCGCAGCGATTTAGCCTGCGCAGAGGGGTGCGGAAATGACATTGAACTCTCCAGGAATAAAAAAAGGGCGTTCATCCATGAACGTTACTCACCATCCACTGCCGCTCACGCGACAGAATGCAGGACTATGTGAGAGCACGATCTATGCCATCAATTTGGGTGCGGCAATTAAGGGGTTTTGGAGGTTTGGTGTTATGAAAGGTGCGGCATATGACGCAACGAGTGCGTCATATGCCGCACTTTGTTAACGCAGTGCATAGACCATTGAGAAGCTGATAGGCAGTCGCGCTCCGAGTGCCGATGGTGGTTCAGGCAGGGGTCGACTCGACTCGATCGCCTTGCAGGCCGCCTTGTGCAGCAGGCGGTTTTTTCCATCGCAGGAGAGCTCGGTAATCTCACCTCGTTGATCGATCTGAAAGGCGACATCGACCGCCCCCTCGATGCGACGACGACGTGCCGCCGAGGGGTAGAACTTGTTGCTCTCGATATGTTTCACCAGGCGAGCGAGATAGTCCGCCTTGGCGCTCGCCATCTGCTCGGGTGAGGGACCGCTGGAGGCGGGTGGTGGTGCCGCCACAACCGGCTCCGCTGCGGCCACCGCAACAGGCTCGACTACCGTGGCAACCTCAACCGGTTCAAACACCTCGACAGGTACTTCTTCGACAACCTCAACTGGCTCCGCCTCAACAATTTCAACGGGTTCCGGCTCAACAACAGGTTCTGTTTCGACCACCTTCAGCGGCTCAGGCTCCACAATCGGTTCCGGTTCTACAACCGGCATCGGTTTCGGTTTCGGTTTAACCACCGGCTTGGGCTTCGGCTTGGGCGGCTCGACAGGCTTGGGTTTAACCGCCACTGGTTTCGGTTTCGGCGGCTCCACCTCCGGTTTCGGCCTGGGCTTAGGCGGCGGTTTTTTCTCCACCTTGGGAAGCGGTTTCGGGGCCGGTTTCGGCGCCATCAGTTTAATCTTCAGCGTAATCGGTGCCAGCTTCTCGGTCAGATCGGCCCACGGATTTCGTGGCATCTGAACTGCCACGGCGATATGTGCCGCGAAGGAGATCAGCAGCATAATCGTGAAGGCGCGGGTGTCGTTCGGGATCTTCATGGCTCGTCATTATTAGCATGCAGCGTGCCAATGTAACGTGCTATTTATCTAGGAAGGAATAGAAAACTTATTGCATGTCTATTAAGTGTGATGCACAACTAGACTCATGTCGAGATATGTGTGGGCTGTTTATGTGTCGTACTGGTATTTGTGCCAGGCGATATTTTCCTGCACAATCATGAGGGTGTCACACGCATTGGCTGGGTTGTTCGCTCGGTCGTGACGACAGGAATATTTTGTAATTGACATGCAGGCGATTGCCTCATACTATAAGCGCGAGGCCTGTGGCTTGTGACTTGTGACTCGTGACTTGTGACTTGTGACTTGTGACTTGTGATAACGCTGGGTGGATTTTGTGTATGTTTGAAAAGAGAGTTGTGCTTGGGCGATTCGTGTATCTGAGAAAGGATACTGACAGTGAGTTTAAGGGCTTCATGTCGAGGTCGTGGCCTGGCGTAGAGGCAGTAGTTCGTGATTATATTAATGGACAGAACCGTGATCAGGCTGAGGTTTGCGATGGATCTATTGGTTTTAGGGGAGTCATGGCTGTCGTTCAAGCGAATGACACGGTCACACACAATTTTACGACAGCTATCATAAGTTCGAAGGAGCTGAGTGAGGATGTGTTGAATGAGTTTACGAGCACAGAATTTCTAGTGATGTCAAATAGTTTGTCTGGTATTGATCAGGAGAGATCCGTGGCGTTGTTTGCTGGTAATAAACGTACTCAATGCGGATGTAAAATGAGATGTGATGAGCCGGGCCTACGGGTAGTGCAAAGAGTGATGGTAGATCTTTTTGGGTATGAACCGAGCGATTATCTAGAAGATCACCTTTCCAAGATGTTGGTTGTGACAGAAAACACAAAGGGTGGCGTCTATATTTCGCATATCCGCTTCTATGATGAACCGGTGTGTCTGTATTGCTCTGATCCTGATAGCAAAAAGATGAGTTTTTTATGTGCGCAGATTCATCAGATGAATTTGCTCAATAAAGCTACACGGGTGGGTTTTGAAGATGCTGTTGATGCGGTTGTGGTGTTCTCAGATTGGGAAAGAGATAGTTATGCAGGCGATTCTGTGTTGCCTGTCATTTTTAAAAATAACAGGGATGTGCACAGATTCAGTGAGGATGATTTTAAGCTCCTTCTTCTGTACCAGTGGTCAGGAGACAGCCAAAAGGTGGTGACTTCGATTTTGGGGTTGTCGCCTGGTGCTATAAACGCCGCTAGCAATAGATTTAAATTGGCGATTAGGTGTAACTTCGGTACGGTTTTTAGATCAAGGTGTAATAAAGTGATAAATATATCGGCAGAGAAAGGGGCGGGTCTTCGTGAAAAGATATTGCGGCTTAGGCATCGCACGTTAATAAATGAGATGCGGGATATTGTTAAAGATTACTTATCAAAGAAGTGGAAGAAGGATGATGAAGATGAGTGAGATAAAAGGTTTTACAAAGAATGCGATAAATAATGGTGGGGCATGGTCCACTGTTTATACTCTTACTGATGATAATTATCGGTGGATTATTTCTGGTGAGGGGAGTCGATTGATAGACGATTCACTGGTTCTTGATTTATTTAATAGTAGTTATTCAATGACTGCTCTGTTAGCCGGTTTAGGTGGATTAAAGGGGGGGCGTGAATCTCTAAAGGGGGTGACGTTTATGGTTGGTATTCATAAAATTAAACTTAATATCGTTATTAGTAATTACACTTCGTCAAAAATATACGATTCGTCGAGATCAGTCGTTGAGGGGTTGTATGATGACGGTGGTAAGATGATGGATCTGTGTAAGGATTTCGCTGCTTTTCGTTCCCGGTATTTATTGAATAATAGTGAGTCCAAGTATGATGCGTGCCAATACTATAATGTAGATGAAAATCATGTCCATGAGGCAGAAAGTCTGTCCAAGTTCGCACCTGATGGATTTGACGCTAAAGAAATGCAAGTACAGTGCAATATGGTAATGGATTATCATGAGTATGGAGCGATTGCTACAGCTGTTTGTGCGTTCTACGATAAACCGATTTGTCCCGTTTGTTCGAGTGATACTGAGATGAGCGTTATCCATGCAGAAGTAAGAAGGATTAATGGCTTTATGAAGGGGGCGTTGGGTAGTGTTTTGAGTCCTGTTCTTTTCTCGATTAAAGACCTCTGAGGAGGGAAAAGCGATGTGTGAGTTGCGAGAGTGCGCTCCACCGCTGACCGCCATGGATAGCGAAGCGAAGGCGGTTAGTCCGCGATAGTCGACGCCGTCTGCATATTCGTAGTTGAGAGCGCGAGCGAACGACGAA